>JAEXTU010000204.1 GCA_023453335.1 Pseudomonadota bacterium
CGCGGCCAGCTTCCGGGGGTCGGAGCCGTAGCGCGCCGCATCCTCGGCCGCCTCGGCCAGGCCCTCGCCCCCCTCCTCCGCCGCGGCCTGGAGCACGTTATCCAATTTCTTGCGGATTGTCTCCGGCGTGATGCCGTGCTCGGCATTGTAGGCTTCCTGCCGGGCGCGGCGGCGGTCAGTCTCGTCCATGGCCGCGCGCATGGAGGGGGTCACCTGGTCCGCGTAGAGCAGCACCCGGCCGGCCACGTTGCGCGCGGCCCGGCCGAAGGTCTGCACCAGGGACTGGGTGGAGCGCAAAAAGCCCTCCTTGTCCGCGTCCAGGATGGCCACCAGGGCCACCTCCGGGATGTCCAGGCCCTCGCGCAGCAGGTTGATGCCCACCAGCACGTCGAACTCGCCGGCGCGCAGGGCCTGGATGATGGCCACCCGCTCCAGGGTGTCGATGTCCGAGTGCAGGTAGCGCGCGGCCAGGCCGCGGTTCTGCATGAACTCGGTGAGGTCCTCGGCCATGCGCTTGGTGAGCGTGGTCACCAGCACCCGGTGCCCGGCGTCCTTGACCCTGCGGCACTCGCCCAGCAGGTCGTCCATCTGGCCGGCCACGGGACGGACCTCGATGAGGGGGTCCACCAGGCCGGTGGGCCGGATGATCTGCTCGGCCACCAGGCCCTGGCTGCGCTCCAGCTCCCAGGGGCCAGGGGTGGCGGACACGTAGACCACCTGGTTGAGGTGCTCCAGGAACTCGTCGAAGTTGAGGGGCCGGTTGTCCAGGGCCGAGGGCAGGCGGAACCCGTAGTCCACCAGGGTCTGCTTGCGCGCGCGGTCGCCGTTGAACATGCCCCGCACCTGGGGCAGGGACACGTGGGACTCGTCCACGAACAGGATGAAGTCCTCGGGGAAGTAGTCCAGGAGCGTGGCCGGCGGCTCCCCCGCGGCCCGGCCGTCCAGGTGGCGGGAATAGTTCTCGATGCCGTTGCAGTAGCCCAGCTCCTCGATCATCTCCAGGTCCAGCTGGGTGCGCTGCTCCAGGCGCTGGGCCTCCACCAGCTGGTTGGCGGCCGAGAAGTGGCGCAGCCGCTCGCCCAGCTCGGCGCGGATGTCGGTCATGGCCCGGGCCAGGTTCTCCCGGTCGGACACGTAGTGGCTGGCCGGGAAGATCACGGTCTTGTCCAGGGCGCCCAGCACCTCGCCGGTCAGGGGGTCGGTCTCGGTGATGGCCTCCAGCTCGTCGCCAAAGAAGGACAGGCGCAGGGCGCGGTTCTCGCGATAAGCCGGGATGATCTCCAGCACGTCGCCGCGCACCCGGAACGTGCCGCGGTGGAAGTCCATGTCGTTGCGCTCGTAGTGGACCTCCACCAGGCGGCGGGCAAAGGCCTTCATGTCCAGGCGCTGCCCGGTCTCCACCGGCACCACCATCTTGGCGTAGTACTCTGGCGAGCCCAGGCCGTAGATGCAGGACACCGAGGCCACGATGAGCACGTCGCGCCTGGTCAGCAGGGCGTGGGTCGCGGAGTGGCGGAGCTTCTCGATCTCGTCGTTGATGGACGAGTCTTTTTCTATGTAGAGGTCCGCATGCGGGAGATAGGCCTCGGGCTGGTAGTAGTCGTAGTAGGACACGAAGTATTCCACCGCGTTGTGCGGGAAGAGCTGGCGGAACTCGTTGTAGAGCTGGGCGGCCAGGGTCTTGTTGGGGGCCAGCACCAGGGCCGGCCGGTTCACCGCGGCCACCACCCCGGCCATGGTGAAGGTCTTGCCCGAGCCGGTGACGCCCAAGAGCACCTGGTCGCGCACGCCCTGCCCCAGGCTGGCCACGATCTGGGCAATGGCCTCGGGCTGGTCGCCGGTGGGCGAGTACGGGCTCACGAGCTGGAAGGCGGTGTCCATGGCCCAGGCTTTTACCCGGGCCGGTCACAGCCGTAAAGGGCGGAAGGACTTCACACCCGCTGCCGGATTGCGTACAAGGTCCGCAGGGGGACGCGGCGCATGCCGCGTATCGCCTCCGGCGGGTCGTTTCAAGTACCCGCTGTCCGGAAAACCACCCCGGGAGGCGCGGCCTCCCGTCAAGGAGCCGACCATGCGCGTGGACATCCTGGCCCCGGCCCAGCAGCCGCCCGTGCCCCGGGCCTACGTGCTCTCAATGACCATCCTGAGCTTCAAGGGCCGCCGCGAGGTGGAGGTGCACCTGTTCCGGCCGGCAGTGGACCCGGCCGAGGCTGCGGCCTGGCCCTGGGCCCAACTCCTCGGCGAGCCCCTGGAGCCCGGCCGCGACGACCCCGAGGGCAGCCGCCGCCTGCTCCTGGAGGCCTTCACCGCAGACGAGCGCAACGCACTGGTGGACTACCTCAAGCAGCGCTACGACGACCGGGTGAGCACCATCACCGGCCAAGCCCTCGAATTCCCCATCCCCCTCGGCCTGCGTCCCCTCTCCGACATCCCCGAAGGCAAGACCGTAGGCTTCATCCGCTTCGAGCAGGTGCCGAATTACCCCTTACCGTTCCCGGTGCATGGGTTTTATGACTTGGCGCGGCATAAGCCGCTGGTGGACGAGGGGTAACAGTAATATAGTCTACGAATATATAACGACACTCGCAGATTAAAGTGAGAGTTCTAAACTCAATAGATTGTGTAGATGAACTAGTATGATAGAGTAAGACTACGTTAAAATATCTTTTCTAAAGAAGGATCTTTCACTACTCGACAGATAAGGTTTATTATTTCATTTTTGACCAATAAAACAGAGCCATCTAAATATTCTTTTGACACTTCCAAGTATTGAATATTAATATTTATTCTAGAATCGACTGCCGCAATCTCCCTTATTTTTTGTAATTTATTATTTTCAGCTAATTCAACACATCCGTTATAGTGAGAAATAAAATTTCTTATTAATCTAAGCCGATTTAACTCTTCTTTGGCATCGCTCGTAAATAATTCAAAATTTAAAATGTATCTATAATATTTAATATAGCGGTCAAACTCATCTGACCCTTTAATATCTCGAGGGAATAATTCTTTCTTAAGGAAATTTTTAAGATATAATGCGACGCCATGAATTGCTCTTTCATAAACTGACCAAGCCATCAAGACTGATGGATATCGAAATAGACGGCCAATAACATCATCGACCATTCTCCAGTATTCTCCACGCACTATGTCTTTATCAATTTCATCATTTTTATTTGCAAGAATTTCTTTATACTTTTGTTTTTGTTGTTCAATGGCATGAGTGATTTGCGAATCAACAAGATTATTGTAATCCTCTAATATATACACCTCGTGTTCAATTTCAAGAAACTGCAAATTTAAAAAAGGAACTATCATTTTGAAATCCTATGATTACTATTGGTATAAAATGTACTGCCCGCAATATTTCCAACTTGCTAAGCAAGCATAATAGCAATATCAATCTATGCAATATCCTGTATCGCCTTAAACTGTCCACCTCCCCGGCCTCTTCCCCTTCATCACCGCCCCCTCCAGCAACTCCAGGAACTCGGCACGGGGTATCTCCCGGGCACCCAACCGCTGCATGTGGGGCGTGCTTTGCTGGCAGTCCAGGATGGTAAAGTCCCAGTCCCGGAGCAGGTGCACGAGAGTGACCAGGCAGGCCTTGGAGGCGTTGGGGGCGCGGTGGAACATGGATTCGCCAAAGAAGGCGCGGCCGAGGGCCACACCGTAGAGGCCGCCCACGAGCTCCCCCTCCTGCCAGGCCTCCACGCTGTGGGCGTGGCCCATGCGGTGCAGGGTCTCGTAGGCCTCGATCATCTCCGGTGTGAGCCAGGTGCCCGGCCCCTGCGGCCTGTCGGCCTTGGCGCAGGCGCGGATGACCTGATCGAAGGCCGTGTCCGTGCGGAACGCGAACTCCCCCCTTTTCAGCACCCGTTGCAGGGAGCGCGGCACGTGCAGCTCATCCGGAAGCAGCACCAGCCTGGGGTCCGGCGACCACCACAGGAGCGGCTCGCCGGCCGAGTACCAGGGGAAGAT
>JAEXTU010000149.1 GCA_023453335.1 Pseudomonadota bacterium
CCGCAGGGCCGGGATCAGTTTCGGTTCACGCGGGGAGAAGCAAAGACCCTGCCATCCTGTTAATTTCTTTCATTACAGCTAGTTGTATTCTGGCTGCCGGACGGGCGTCGGAAAACCGGCGCGTCTCGACAGGCCGGGCCGGGACAGGATACTATGGGGAATGCTGCGGCCTTGCAGGGCCGCCAGGAGGGTATGGCGTGAGTTCGCGCAGCGGGGTGAAGGTCTTTGCCCAGTTCTTCGGCATGAGCGCCGAGGCCTTCCGGGAATTGGGCCCGGAACTGCGCCGCCTGGACGAGGCGGAGTTCGACGGGAACAAGATCGAGGTCATGCACGAGGGCCGGCTGCCCATGCTCCCCGCGCTCATGGAGCGGGTGCGCGGGCTCCTGGCCGAGGGCAAGAAGGGCTACGTGGACGTCGTCGACCACGATGCCAACCGCATCACCCGCCACATCATCACCAAGGAAGGCATCCAATCCAGGGAGTTCCCCCTGGACGACGTGGTCCAGGCCTACAACTATTCGGGATAGCACCGGCACTCGCCGCTTCGCCGGCGGGCCGGTCCGCGGGATTCGGAAGCATTCCGCGGGGCGAAGGTGTCCCGGGGTTTCGTCTCATTTCCACGGGGAGGGTTCAATGCGACGCATCATCTGCCTCATGCCGGTTCTCGCGGCCCTGGTCCTGCCCGACGCGGCGCTGGCCGCCTCCGACCTGCATGCCGCCGCCGAATCCATGGGCCGTGACCTGGGCGGGCAGTGGGCCCTGCCCTTCGCCTTGCTGCTGTGCTCCATCGCGGTCCTGCCCCTGTGGGCCCCGCATTTCTGGGAGCACCATTTCGGCAAGGTGGCGGCCTTCTGGAGCCTGTGCTTCCTGGTCCCCTTCGCCGCCACCCGGGGCGTGGACTTGGCGGTCTACGTGCTGGCCCACATCGCCATCGTGGACTACATCCCCTTCATCATCCTGCTCTTCGCCCTGTTCACCATCGCCGGCGGGGTGCGCTTCACCGGGACCCTGGTGGGCCGGCCCCTGACCAACACCGGCCTCATGTGCCTGGGGACCCTCCTGGCCTCCTGGATGGGGACCACCGGAGCGGCCATGCTCTGCATCCGGCCGCTCCTGCGCGCCAACGCCCACCGCCGGTACCGCGCCCACACCGTGGTTTTCTTCATCTTCCTGGTGGCCAACATCGGCGGCGCCCTCACCCCCCTGGGCGACCCGCCCCTTTTCCTGGGCTACCTGCACGGGGTGGACTTCTTCTGGCCCACCACCCACGTCTGGGCCCCCATGCTCATGGTGGCCCTCGTCCTGCTGGGGATATACTACCTTCTGGACACCAGGCTGTACGCCAGGGAGGGCCGCCCCGCGCCGCCGCAGGCCGAGGGCCAGGGCCGGCTGGGCCTGGAGGGCTGGCACAACCTGTTCTACCTGGCCGGCGTGGTGGGGGCCATCCTGTTCTCCGGGGCCTGGCGCACCGAAGCCGGGTTCACCGTGTACCACGTGCCGGTGGAGGCCCCCGGCCTGGTGCGCGACCTCATCCTGCTGGGCCTGGCCGGGCTGTCCCTCAAGACCACCCGGGAGGAGACCCGCCGGGGCAACGAGTTCAGCTGGGCGCCCATCAAGGAGGTGGCCAAGCTCTTCGCCGGCATCTTCGTGACCATGATCCCGGCCCTGGCCATCCTGCGCGCGGGCGCGGACGGGGCGCTCTCTGGGGTCATCGCCCTGGTGACCCGGGACGGCAAGCCGGTGGACGCCATGTATTTCTGGCTCACCGGGGCCCTGTCGAGCTTCCTGGACAACGCGCCCACCTACCTGGTGTTCTTCAACACCGCGGGCGGGGACGCGGACAAGCTCATGACCGGGATGACCACCCTCATGGCCATCTCCGCGGGGGCGGTGTTCATGGGGGCCAACACCTACATCGGCAACGCCCCCAACTTCATGGTGCGCTCCATCGCCGAGAGTTCGGGGGTGAAGATGCCCTCGTTCTTCGGCTACATGCTCTGGTCCGGAGGCATCCTGATCCCGTGCTTCCTGCTGGTGACCTGGGCCTTCTTCTCGTGATGCGGCCCTGGGAGCAGGGGCCAGCAGGGCAGGGGGAGGCCCTAGTCGGACTGGGGCAATCCCGCGGCCACGGCGGCCAGGAGCTGGCCTAGGTCGGCGGCGGCCGCAGCGGCCGCGGCCAGCACCCCTTCCAGGGTTATCGGTTTCATGCAGTCGGGCAGGTTCTTGTTGGCCAGGCAGGACACGGCCAGGACCCGCATCCCCAGGTGCCGGGCGGCGATGGTTTCCAGCACCGTGGACATGCCCACCGCGTCGGCCCCCAGCAAGCGCAGGGCCCGGGTCTCGGCCGGGGTTTCCAGGTGCGGGCCGCACACCCCGGCGTACACCCCGCGCTCCAGGCGGATGTCCAGGCGGGAGGCGCAGTCCCGGGCCAGGCGGCCCAGGTCCGGGTCGTAGGCCCGGCTCATGTCCGGGAAGCGCTCCCCCCACTCCGGGTAATTGGGGCCGGTGAGCGGGGAGAGGCCGGTGCAGTTCAGGTGGTCGGTGACCAGCATGAGGCTGCCGGCGTCGAACTGGGGGTTCAGGGCCCCGGCCGCGTTGGTCAGGATCACGGTGTCCACCCCCAGGCCGGCCAGCAGGCGCACCCCGCTGGCCACCTCGGCCGGGGTGTAGCCCTCGTAGAGGTGGAAGCGGCCCGCGAGTACCCAGGCCGGGACCCCGCCCAGCAGGCCGGCGCCCAGGCTGCCGGCATGGCCCGGCGCGGTGGACTGGGGAAAGCCGGGAATGGCGGAATAGGGCAGGCTGGCGAGCAATTCCAGCTCCCCGGCCGCGCCGCCCAGGCCGGTGCCCAGGACCAGCCCGAGCCGGGCCGGGTGCGGCCGGGAAATGGTTTCACGTATGAATTGGGCGGCTTGCTGGACTTTTCGGGGGTTTTGCATAAACTTGCGCCTGCGGGTATAAGGTCACTCGACGCGCGGATGCGGCATTGTGCGGACCTGACCGCGGCCTGTCAACGCGTTTGACTGCGGGAACTTGTACCGAGGCCAGCAAGGAGCGCAACGCAGCCCATGGATATCGTAACTCTCCTCGGAACGGTCATCGGTTTCAGTCTGGTCGTCCTCGCCATCAAGCTGGGTGGCGATCTCTCCCTGTTTTTCGACATTCCGAGCATCATGATCACCGTGGGCGGCACCCTGGCCTCCACCAGCGTCACCTTCCCCCTGGCCGACGTGATCGAGTCCTTCGGCGGGGCACTGGCCCTCTTCGTGAAGAAGAAGGGCCGGGTCGAGGACGTGGTCAACATCATGGTGCGCATCGCCGAGATCAGCCGCCGCGAGGGCCTCATCGCCCTGGAGAACATCCAGACCGAGAACCCCATCCTCAAGAAGGCCTGCCAGCTCATCGCGGACAACGCCGACCCCCAGCTCATCCGCGACACCCTGGCCATCGAGATCGGCACCATGAAGCGCCGGCACACCGTCTCGGTGGAGGTCTTCAACAAGATGGCCGGCTACGCCCCGGCCTTCGGCATGATCGGCACCCTCATCGGCCTGGTCCAGATGCTCTCCAAGCTGGACGACCCCAAATCCATCGGCCCGGCCATGGCAGTGGCCATCATCACCACCTTCTACGGCTCCATCATGGCCAACATGATCTTCCTGCCCTTTGCCGGCAAGATCAAATCCCGGACCATGCAGGAGGAGTTGCAGCTCTTCATCATCTTCGAAGGCGCCAAGTCCATCCTGGAGAACAACAACCCGCGGCTGGTGTACGAGAAGCTCTCGTCCTTCGAACCTCCCAAGGAGCGGAAGCAACGTGGCGGATGACGATATCTTCGAGAGCGAAGAGCCCGAAGCTCCTCCTACCGAATGGATGAATACCTTTGCAGACATGTCCTGTCTGCTCATGACCTTTTTCATCCTGCTGTTTTCGATGTCCAACATCGACCCGAAGAGGTTCACGGATTCCTTTACCTCGGTGAAGCAGACCTTGGGCGGCAAGGACAAGGAACTCTCCACCGCCAAGGTCAAGCAGGAGGAGGCGGCCATCCTGGACACCGTGCGCTTGCAGAAGCAGCTCATCGAGAGCCAGCGCAAGGTGTACTCCGACGTGAAGACCTACATGAACCGCAAGGGCGTGGAGGGAATCATCGGCGCGGTGTTCGACGAGGGGATCATCACCCTGCGGGTCCCGGGCAACGCCCTGTTCCCCAGCACCGAGGTGGAGTTGACCCCCCAGGGCAAGGAGGCCCTCAACGCCCTCCGCGAACTGCTCATCAAGAGCCCGGTCCAGATCGTGAACATCGTGGGCCACACCGACGACATCCCCCCGGCCCCGGGCAGCCGCTTCAAGGCCAATTGGGAGATTTCGGCCCTGCGGGCGGTTAACGTGCTGCGCTTCTTCCTGCAGAGCGGCATCGACGCAAAGCGCTTGACAGCCACCGGACTTGCTGATTTACAGCCCCTCTTCCCCAACTCGTCGGAGGAGAACCGGGCCAAGAACCGTCGGGTGGACATCGTCCTGCAAAAGAAAGTGGGGAAGTGAGGAAGCGACCATGGCCGACGACATCTCCTTTTCTGTAGCCGGTGACGACCCCCAGCGCCGGGCCTTCCGGGCCAAGGTCCCGGGGCTCAAGATCGTGGTTCCGGTCAAGAGCAGCTCCGCCTACGACGTCATGGACCTTTCGGCCATGGGCTTGGCCTTCAAGGACGACACCCGGTCCTTCAAGGAAAACACCATCATCACCTTCGACCTGTACCTCAACGACAAGGTATTCCTGGCCGAACTCACGGCCCGGGTCATGCGCTTGCTGCCCAACGGACTGGTGGGCTGCAATTTCGAGGGCAATGACCACCGCAAGGAGGCCCGGCTGGACAAGCTGGTCCTCGAGGTTCAGAAGCGGCTCATCGCCCTGCGCAAGAAGGCCAGGGAATAGCCTGACACGGATTTTCGCGTGAAGCACAACGACAAGGTCCTGGTTGCCAACCGGGGCGAGATAGCCATTCGCATCGTCCAGGCCTGCGCCAAGCTGGGCCTGGACTTTGTCTGTGTATACACCGACGTGGACCACGCCAGCGGCCACGTGCGCCTGGCCCGCCAGCTGGCCGGGGACAAGGCCGCGGTGCGCATCTCCTCCTATCGCGACGCCAACGAGCTCTTTTCGGTAGCCGACGCCTGCGGGGCCACCGCCATCCATCCCGGATACGGGTTCTTTGCCGAGGACTACCGCTTCGCCCGCCGCGCCACCGAGCGCCGCCGCGCCCTGACCTTCATCGGCCCCAGCTGGCGGGTGATCCGGGAACTGGGGGACAAGATCAACACCAAGCGCCTGGCCCGCGGCCTGGGCGTGCCCACGGTGCCCGGCTCGGACCGCCCCATCTACGACGAGATGGAGGCCGAGGAGATCGCCCAGAACCTCTTCGCCTTCCAGTCCGAGCAGGGGGTGGAGCGGCCCCTGGTCCTGGTCAAGGCCTCGGCCGGAGGCGGGGGCATGGGCATCGAGGAGGTGCACGACCCCGACGCCTTCCGCCAGGTCTTCCGCCGCATCCGCAACTACGCCAAGCGCCAGTTCGGCGACGACGGGGTGCTGGTGGAGCAGCGGATCATGGACTTCAACCACCTGGAGGTCCAGGTGGTGGCCGACCGGCACGGCCAGGTGCGCCATTTCGGCACCCGCAACTGCTCGGTGCAGTCCACCGGCCACCAGAAGCGCATCGAGGTGGCCCCCGGCTTCGCCCCGGGTGAGCTCTCCTACACCTTTGATGCGGCCGGGGTGCTCGACGAGATCAAGAACCACTCCCTGGCCATCGCCCAGGCTGCGGGCTACGACAACGTGGGCACCTGGGAGTGGATCGTGACCCCCAAGGGCGCTCCTTTCCTCATGGAGGTGAACACCCGCATCCAGGTGGAGAACGGGGTCTCGGCCATCATCGCCCGCATCGGCCGTCGGGAGGGCGAGGAGGTGGACCTCATCGCCGAGCAGGTCCGCCTGGGCCTGGGCGCGCACCTGGACACCGGCAAGGACCCCAAGGCCGGGTTCGACCAGGAGGACATCCGCCTGGAGGGCGTGGGCATCGAGTACCGGCTCATCGCCGAGGACCCGGACAAGGGCTTCACCCCCTGGACCGGCCGTATCGAGCGCTTCGACTATGGTGCGGAGCCCTGGCTCAAGGTGCACAGCCAGGTGCCCCGGGACGAGGCCTACGACATCCCCACCGAATACGACCCCAACCTGGCCCTGGCCATCGTCTGGGGCCGTACCCTGGCCGAGGCCCAGGAGCGCGGCCTGGCCTTCCTTGACAAGCTCGTGCTGGAAGGGAAAGACTCGGCCGGCGGCCCTCTCAAGTCCAACGTGGGTTTTTTGCGGGAAAAGACCGCGAACCTCTTGGAATTCTAGCACAAACATGGGCTAGCCCGGGCCCCGGCCCCCCGCCGGGGCCGCTTCCGGGCCGGCGCCGGACCCCCACACGCATGGACATCGCAAAGCGCATACTCGGCCTGAAGACCCGCCTGGACTACGTGCGGGACATCTCCGGCCACAAGGATAACGACAACGTCCGGCTCCTGGCGGCCAAGCTCGCCGAGTTCGAGGCCGCGGCCGGCTCCCTGTCGCTGCACGAGGCGGCCAACCAGTATACCGCCCTGGAGGACTTCTTCACCTACGTGGAGAAGAAGCTCGACCGCGAGCTCACCCCCATGGACAAGGTGCGCATCGTGCGCCACCCGCAGCGCATCTGCCTGCGGGACATCCTGGAGAACGTCTACGACAACTACACCGAGTTGGGCGGCCAGGACGAGTACAGCATCGACCCCTCCATGCTCATCGCCCGGGCCTACATCACCCGGCGGGTGGGCAAGAAGGTCTACAACCAGCCGGTCATGGTCATCGGGCAGGAGAAGGGGCACGGCCAGGAGTTCCGCAACGGCGGCTCGGTCAAGCCCTGGGGCAACGCCAAGGCCCAGCACTACATGAAGGTGGCCCAGACCGAGAACATCCCCATCCACACCTACGTCTTCACCCCCGGTTCCTACCCCGTCGAGGAGCCGCCCGGGGCGGCCCAGCAGATCGCCCGCAACCTCTACGAGATGGCCGGGCTCACCGTGCCCATCGTGGCCTGCATCTCCGAGGGCGGTTCGGGCGGGGCCGAGGCCATCGGCCTAGCCGACTACCGGCTCATGCTCTCGCACGGCTACTACTCGGTCATCTCGCCCGAGGGCGCGGCGGCCATTGAGGGCCGGCTGCGCCAGGGCCAGCGTGCCCCGGCCGAGCTCATCGAGTCCTGCGCCCGCGCCCTCAAGATCACCGCCGACGACAACCGGGCCATGGGCTACGTGGACCAGGTGGTGCCCGAACCGGCCCTGGGCGCGCGGCCCGACCACTACGACTTCTTCAAGCTCCTGCGCCAGGAGGTCATCCGGGCCACGGACAGCGTGGTGCTCTCGGTGCGCGGCTGGAACTTCTTTCGGATGATGGCCCTGCGCTCCCGCAAGGCCGAGGAGAAGCGCACCGAGGACATTTACGTGCGCTGGAGCCTCTCCGCCGCGGCGAGGGAGCGCCTGGTCTGGCGTCGCTACATGAAGTTCCGGCGCATGAGCCGGCACGCCTACCTGGACCCCCGGCCCTACCTGGACAAGCTGAGCATCTGGGGCCGCGAGGCATGGTGGAGCGTCTCCTCCTTCTTCAAGTATGACTTCATCAAGAAGCACCAGAAGAAGCTGGTCCACGCGGTGGAGGAGATCGGGGCCGAGGTGCAGGTGCTCAAGGACAAGGTGGGCGCGCCCCTGGGCAAGGTCAGGCACCTGCTGGGCAACGGCCGGATGGACCTGGAGAAGGCCGGGCGGAGCCTCACCGAACTCTCCTGCTGGGAGGGCGGGGCCTGCGACTTCATCAACGGCTCGGGGTACGTGAGCCCCCAGGCCCGGGACGACAAGACCGTGACCTGCCCCCGCGCCGACGAGAGCGGCTGCCTGGACCTCTGGGCCCCGGAGCTGTTCGGCGACTCGGCCGGGGTCTGCGCCTACTGCGGCCACCATTTCCCCATGGAGCCCCAGTGGTATTTGCACAACGTCTTTGACCGGGAATCGGTGTACGAGTTCAACAAGCGCATCGAGTCCGGCAACCCCCTGTCCCACGAGGGCCTGGCCAAGGTGTTGGAGAAGGCCAAGCGGGACACCGGCCAGAAGTGCTCCTGCCTGACCTTCGAGGCCAAGGTGAAGGACGTGCGGGTGGTGGTGGCCATGCTCACCGCCAATTTCCGCGGCGGCAGCGTGGGCGCGGCCGAGGGTGAGAAGTTCATCCGCGCCGCGGACCGCGCGCGCAAGAAGCACTATCCCTTCCTGGCCTACGTGCACGGCACCGCGGGCATCCGCATCCAGGAGGGGGTCAACGGGGTCATCCAGATGCCCCGCTGCACCCTGGCCGTGCGCCGCTACATGGAGGAGGGGGGGCTCTACGTGGTGCTCTACGACCACAACTCCTACGCCGGCCCGGTGGCCAGCTTCCTGGGCTGCTCCCCCTACCAGTTCGCGGTGCGCTCGGCCAACATCGGCTTCGCCGGCCCGGGCGTCATCAAGGAGACCACCGGCATCGACATCCCGCCTGACTATCACGACGCGCACCAGGCCCTGTCCCGCGGCCACATCGTGGCCATCTGGGACCGCCGGGAGATCCGCGAGAACCTCTACCAGGCCCTGCTCACCATGGGCGGACGCAACCTGTACTACCGCTGACGGAGCGCCCGCATGATCGACGTCAAAGCCCTCCTGGAAGAGATGAAGGCCTCGCCCTACACCATGGTCGAGGTGCACGCCCCGCACACCGGGGTGCTCGGCCTGTCCCTGGCCACCGGGGCCAAGGTCCGCGGCCCCCTGGGCTCCTGGAAGGAGAAGAAGGGCTCGGTGCTGGCCACCATCGAGCGGGAGCGCAACACGAAACCCATCCATGCCCCCACCAACGGGGTGGTGGAGCACATGGCCGCCGACCTTGACACGACCTTCGTGCAGGCCGGCGAGGTCTTCTGCACCATCCGCCATTACCTGACCAAGGCCGAGGTGCTGGCCGCCATCCTCAAGAAGGCGCTCTTCCTCTTCCCCGCGCCGGAGCGGGCCAAGTACTATTTCGTGCCCGAGGTGGACAAGAAGGTGCGGGCCGCCGGGGCGCGCGCGGTCAAGGTGCGCGACGGCATGGAGCTGTTCATCGTCTCCCGCATGAAGCGGGAGTCCCCCCTGGCCTATGCCGGCCCCGCGGGCATCATCTACGCGGTGTACTTCGGCCTGGCCGACAACGTGGACGCGGGCGAGCCCCTCATCGGGGTGTGCCCCGCGGACCAGCTGGCCGAGATCCAGGACGTGGTCAACCGGGTGCAGGCCGAGTGGGAGGAGCCCGAGAGCCATGGGTAGAGTCCTCCAGATCCGGGTCTCCGCCTCGACCTACGAGCCCAAGGACGTGCCCAGGCGCTGGCCCGGGCTCTGCGCCCTGGTCTGGCCCGCCGACGACATGCCCCGCGGCGCCATGCGCAGCGACGGGACCGTGGGGGTCATGGAGCTGGCCGGCCTCCTGGGCGACGAGGTCCGCTTCGGCGCGGTCGACAAGGCGGTGCGCCAGGCCCTGGAGCCGCTTCTCCCCGGGGTCGAGGCGGCCAAGGCCAGGCTGGAGAAGGCCCTGGCCGACTGGAAGCCGGCCGAGGCCAACGTGCTGTCCGATGCGCTGGAAGAGGCCCTGGACGGCCTGGAGAAGGCCCTGCCGCGGTAGCTTGCCGCTTCGCGGGATTGATGGCAAGAACAGCAAACTTCGCGGGAGGGAATGCACATGGCGGGATCGCTGAACAAGGTGATGATCATCGGGCGGCTGGGTCGCGACCCGGAGCTCAAGTATACCCAGTCGGGCCAGCCGGTGTGCAACCTGAACGTGGCCACCGACGAGGGCTACGTGAAGGACGGCCAGCGCATCGAGAAGACCGAGTGGCACCGCATCGTGGTCTGGGGCAAGCAGGCCGAAACCGTGGCCAACTACCTGGCCAAGGGCCGCCTGGTCTACGTCGAGGGCAAGATCGAGACCCGCAAGTGGCAGGACAAGGACGGCCAGGACCGCTACACCACCGAGATCAAGGCCGACCGGGTGCAGTTCTTGGATTCCAAGGGCGGCGGGGGCGAGGACTCCCAGGACGCTCCGCGCAGCCAGGCCCCGCGCCGCGCCCCGGCCAAGCCCGCCGGCCGCAAAGAGCCGGGTGACTTCCCGCCCGAAGACGACGGCCTGGGACCGGCCTTCCCCTCTGAGGCCGGGGGCATGGACGACGTGCCCTTCTGAGCCAATGCAGCAGGTTGCACGCAAGGCGGGTTCCCTCGGGAATCCGCCTTTTTTGTGGCGTCCGGAGGGGGCTGCGGGCAGATGTTCGGCCCCTGCAAGGGGAGGTGCTCCATTCTTTCTGGTGTGATGCCCCGTTTTTTTTGTGGATTTTTCTTGACCACTGCGTGAATTTCGCAGTAATGCGCTTTTTCAGTCCGTCCGCCGCGGGGGGCGCGGCGTGGCGGGATGTGGGGCGGATGGAACAGGGCCTCGGCCGGACGTTCCGGGACAAGCGAAGGTTGCCTTTCCCTGCCTCTCGGGCTTCTCAACGTATTTGTTTTCAGGAGTTTGAGCGGTATGAAGAACATCTATGTCGGCAACCTTCCCTGGAGCACCACTGAGGACGATCTGAGGCGGACTTTTGGCCAGTACGGCGAAGTGCAGTCGGCCAAGGTCATCATGGACCGCGAAACCGGCCGCTCCCGCGGCTTCGGCTTCGTGGAGATGGAGGACGACGCCGCTGACCAGGCCATCTCGGCCCTCAACGGCGCGGACATGGGCGGCCGTGGCCTCAAGGTCAACGAGGCCAAGCCCCGCGAGCGCAAGCCCCGGTACTAGCCGGCCTTGACGCCATAGAGCGAACCTGCTTACATGGCCCGCCCCGCCCACGGGGCGGGCCATCGTTTTTGCACCCCAACCCGGAGGAGACATGCCCAAGGAAGACGCCATACAGATGCCCGGCACCGTCGAGGAAGCCCTGCCCAACGCCATGTTCAAGGTCGAGCTGGACAACGGCCACCAGGTGCTCGCCCACATCTCCGGCAAGATGCGCCGCTTCCGCATCCGTGTCCTGCCCGGCGACAAGGTGACCGTGGAGCTTTCCCCTTACGACCTCACCCGGGGCCGCATCACTTTCCGGCCCAAGTGATCCCGGCCGCCCGGCCCCGGTCCAACGCCCCCCAGACGTACCCATTCACCCTGAATCCCCATCGCGCCATGGACCACATCGCACAGTACAAGCG
>JAEXTU010000282.1 GCA_023453335.1 Pseudomonadota bacterium
AGTTCCTTCTCCAGGGCGAGGTTCTGGTCCTTGAGCAGGGCCCGGGCGGACTCGGAGGCGCGCAGGCGCTCCTTGAACACCTGGGATCGACGCGAGATGATCATGGCCGCGACGATGAAGATGAACACTATGGCGCCAATCACCATGAACACGCCGCACCCCTCTCTCCAGGCTGGGAGACGTTATGAAGACTCTTGCGTCTTGTTTGCATGAACGTATAAGCCTTCCGGACAGTTAGTGCAAGCGCGCGAGGTAAGTGCCCATTCTTCTCCCAAGCTGACCGCACCCGGGGGGGCGTCCGAGCGCGCTGCTGCCGCGGCGTTGAACGCAGTGTGAACACGCCGTCGCCTGCGAATCCCATCCCGGGCGCGGACGCGGGCAGCCCGAACTAGGCCGGGTTACAATTGTGTAATTTCGATTGCAGCGGGAATCCTTCTTTTTACAAAATAGAGAAAAAAAACCAAGGCCCGGCCAGGGTATTTTACAGCCATCATCCTTGTATTCCATAGTATTTTACCTGCTGGCACACCACTTGTTAATTGCTCCGGCCATGGCCGCCCCGGCTGGACGCGGCCCTTGGCCCGGTCCACCGGGAAAACCCCCACCCCACGCTTCAAGGAGTACGGCATGAGCGGATACCAGACCCGGCAGAACGCCATCGCAGCAGTGACCAACTACAAACCCTCGGCCCCGGCCCTGAACTACGCCGAGATCGGCCCCACCGACGTGTTCGGCAGCAACGTGTTCAGCGACAAGGTCATGCAGGCCATGCTGCCCAAGCCGGTGTACAAGTCCCTCAAGCGCACCATCGAGCTGGGCGAGAAGATGGACCCGGCCATCGCCGGCCCGGTGGCCGCGGCCATGAAGGCCTGGGCCATCGCCAAGGGCGCCACCCACTACACCCACGTGTTCTATCCGCTCACCGGCCTCACCGCCGAGAAGCATGACAGCTTCCTGGCCCCCGACGGCAAGGGCGGCGCCATCGCCGAGTTCGAAGGCCTGCAGCTCATCCAGGGCGAGCCCGACGCCTCCTCCTTCCCATCCGGCGGCATCCGCTCCACCTTCGAAGCCCGCGGCTACACCGCCTGGGACGTGACCTCCCCGGCTTACATCCTGGAGAACCCCAACGGCACCTTCCTGTGCATCCCCACCGCCTTCGTGTCCTGGACCGGCGAGGCCCTGGACAAGAAGACCCCGCTCCTACGCTCCAAGAAGGCCCTCAACGTCCAGGCCCAGCGCGTGCTCGCGCTCTTCGGCCACTGCGGCTGCGAGCCGGTGCAGTCCTATGCCGGCCCCGAGCAGGAGTACTTCCTCATCGACCGCAATTTCTACTACGCCCGTCCCGACCTGGTCCTGGCCGGCCGGACCCTGTTCGGCGCCAAGTCGCCCAAGGGCCAGGAGTTCGAGGACCAGTACTTCGGCGCCATTCCCCGCCGCGTGCTCTCCTTCATGATGGAGGTGGAGAACGAGCTGTTCAAGCTGGGCGTGCCGGTCAAGACCCGCCACAACGAGGTGGCCCCGGCCCAGTACGAGATCGCGCCCATCTACGAAGAGTCCAACATGGCCACTGACCACAACCAGATGGTCATGACCGTGATGAAGAGCGTGGCCCGCCGCTACGGCATGGTCTGCCTGCTGCACGAGAAGCCCTTCGCCGGCATCAACGGCTCGGGCAAACACCTGAACTACTCCATCGGCAACAAGACCCTGGGCTCCCTGTTCGATCCCGGCGCGAACCCGCACGAGAACGCCCAGTTCCTGGTGTTCTGCGCCGCGGCCATCCGCGCCCTGCACAAGTTCGGCGGCATGCTCCGCGCCACCGTGGCCACCGCCAGCAACGCCCACCGGCTGGGCGCCAACGAGGCTCCCCCGGCCATCGTGTCCATGTACCTGGGCGAGCAGCTCACCGACGTGTTCGAGCAGATCAAGAAGGGCGGCGCCAAGTCCTCCAAGACCAAGGGCTACCTGCACGTGGGCGTGGACACCCTGCCCCCCCTGCCCATGGACGCTGGCGACCGCAACCGCACCAGCCCCTTCGCCTTCACCGGCAACCGCTTCGAGTTCCGCGCCGTGGGCTCCGGCATGTCCATCGCCGGCTCCCAGGTGGCCCTGAACGCCATGATGGCCGACTCCCTGGACTTCATCGCCCCCCAGCTCGAGAAGCTCACCAAGGGCAAGCCCGAGAAGCTGAACGACGCGGTGCAGAAGGTCATCAAGGACATCATGGACAAGCACGGCGCCATCATCTTCAACGGCGACGGCTACTCCGAGGCCTGGCACAAGGAAGCCAAGAAGCGCGGCCTGCCCAACTACAAGACCACGCCCGAGGCCCTGCCGGCGCTCACCTCCCCCGAGGTGGTGACCCTGTTCGAGAAGTACGGGGTGCTCTCCAAACGCGAGCTGGAGAGCCGGCAGGAAATCTACATGGAGCAGTACTGCCGCACGGTGAACACCGAGGCCAACCTGGTCATCAAGATGGCCAAGACCATGATCTTCCCGGCCGCGGTGCGCTACCAGAGCGAACTGGCCTCCACCTGCGCCAACCTGAAGGCCATCGGCCACGACTTCACCATGGTCACCCTGGAAGACGTGACCGCCAAGCTGCGCAGCCTGCAGAAGTCCATCGCCGACCTGGAGAAGGCCCTGGCCCACGAGTCCGGCGACTGCCACGGCCACGCCTGCCACATGTGCGAGAAGGTGCTGCCCTCCATGCTCAAGGTCCGCAACTTCGCCGACCAGCTGGAGTCCGTGGTGGCCGACGACCTGTGGCCCCTGCCCTCCTACCAGGAGATGCTCTTCATCAAGTAAGAGCGTCCCCGCCGACCTGAATGAAAAGGCCCGCCGCAAGGCGGGCCTTTTTCATGGCGCGCGAATCCCCCAAAACGACGGCAAAAGCGACGGGCGGCCCGGTTGCACCGGACCGCCCGTTTCTTGCTTGGTGGCGGAGAGGGAGGGATTTGAACCCTCGATAGAGGTTTTAGCCCCTATACCCGCTTAGCAGGCGAGCTCCTTCGGCCGACTCGGACACCTCTCCGCGTCCCCCGGGCCGGCTGGCCGGCCGGGAGAGAAGGGTTTCATAGGGGCTTGGGCAGTGGCTGTCAACCCTGGAGCGACCGCCGGCCTAAAGCCCCAGCAGGTTGTCCAGCTGCTGCACGAAGGGCTCCACCGCGGCCTTGTCCGCGGCCGAGGCGCTGGGCGCGTCCTTGGACCGGGCGTGGGAGGCCCGCACCTGGTCCATCATCTGCTTCTTGCGCTCGGCGCTCAGGTTGGGGTCGTTCTTGATGTCGTCCAGAGTGGACTGGAGGTAGGTTTCCAGCTCCCGGGACTGCTGCTCGGCCTTGAGCGAGGCGTAGGCCTTGACGATGCGCTCCCCGGCCTCGGACCAGGTCTTCTGGGTGAACCCGTAGCGGCCCATGACCTTGGCGATGCCCGGGAACTCGGCCCCGTCCTCGGCCCACTGCTGCACCGCGGCCTCGGCCTCGGTGTTGCGCTCCCAGCCGAAGGTCCGGGTGAGCTCGTCCAGGCAGCCCACGAACCGGGAGATGTCCCCCGGGCCCAGGGGGCCGGCCAGGGATTCCCCGGCGCTGACAACCAGGACCAGGACGGCCAGGGCGAAAACCCGACGCACGGTGTTGCGCATGCAGCCTCTCCGCAGGAAGAAAGTGGATCGGGATGATACCAAATTCAAGGAAAAAGCAAATACCTTCCGCCGAACCAAGCCAGCCGCGCCGCCACGGCCGCAGCCGCCCATGCGCCCCGGGCCGGGCGAGACCTTTACAACGCGGCATCATTCCTTATAGTGACCGGCAAACACGGAACACATCATGAACTGCCCCAATTGCGACAACGACCTCATGGTCCGGCTGGAGCCCCAGGGCGCCATGCGCTTCCTGCGCTTCCTGCCCATGGAGTCCTACTACTGCGTCAAGTGCGGCAAGCGGGTGACCCGCCTGTCCGGCCCCTCCAGCAACCCCGCGCTGGGCGTGGCCCTCATGGTCCTGGTGCTGGCCGGCATGGCCCTGGCCGTCTGGCGCAACGCCGGCGA
>JAEXTU010000387.1 GCA_023453335.1 Pseudomonadota bacterium
GGGTGAACCCGGCCGCGGCGTGCAGGGCCTCGGCCTGGGAGACCTTGCGGCCGTTGCAGGCCAGGCCGAACTCCACCAGGGCCGCGGGCACCTCGTCGGCCGCGGCGCAGCACAGCCCGGGGTCGGCCCCGGGCGCGGCCACCCGCTGCAGGTGGGCGGCGGCCAGCTCCACCAAGCCGGGCACGGCCTCCCGGCCCGGCACCTCGAGCAGGACGCAGGCCGAGCTGTTGTGGCTGGTATAGGGGATGCCCGCCAGCCGGGGGAGCTGGTGGCGGATGATGCCCAGCACCTCGGCGCGGTCGCCCACCAGGCCGCAGAAGTCCCGCACCACCCGGCCGGTGCCGAAGTCCGCGTCCGCGTCGTCGGTGTCGTCGAAACCCAGAAAGATGCGCATGGAATTCTCCCATGCCCGGCCAGGGTCCTGCCCTGCCCGGGCTGCCCACAGACCATACGCCAACCCTCCGGAAAGGGAAGCCCGGGGCATTTGCGCGGCCTGCCGCACCGGAAAATTCCCCAAAATTACTAAAAACGACAGTACAGCCGGAGCGTTGTCGCCCCAGTCCGCCGGTTGCGGCTCTCGGCGTGGGTTTGACAGGATACCGGACCGGGCGTATTCCCTGGAACAGAACTGACCGGTCAGTTCTGGATGCCGCTCCCTGCCGGCTCCATGCCGGTCAACAGATGAACCGCCAGGAGGCGTCCATGCCCGAGCCCGGCCATCTGGTCATCACCATCGCCCGCCAGCTGGGCAGCGGCGGGTCCGAACTGGCCCAGCGCGTGGCGCGACGGCTGGGCGTCGCCTACCTGGACCGCCAGATCCTCTCGGACGCCGCCGCGGCCCTGGGCGTGGACGAGGCCGCCATGGAAACCCGCTGTGAGCGGCTGCAGGGGTTCTGGACCCGGCTGCTCGGGGCCTTCGCCCTGGCCGCCCCGGCCAGCGCGTTCACCCCCCCGCCCCTCAACACGCCCAGCGACGCGGACATCCTGGCCGCGGAGCGCGACGTGCTGCGCCAGCTGGCGGCCAAGGGACCCTGTGTGGTCCTGGGGCACGGGGGGTTCCACCTCCTGCACGGCCACGCCCGGCTGCTCAACGTGTTCGTGCACGGGTCCGAGGCCTTCCGGGTGGAGCGGGTCATGCGCTACTACGGGGCCGCGGACCCGGAGGAGGCCCGCGCCGCCATCGCCCGCTCCGACGCGGAACGCGGGGAGTACGTGGCCGAGCTCTCCGGCGCGCTATGGGAGGACGCCCGCAACTACCACCTGTGCCTGGACGCCGGAGCCCTGGGCCTGGACCGGGCCGAGGCGCTGCTGACCGACCTGGCCGCGCCCCTGCTCCGGGAGGCGAGGCCGTGAGGCTCCCCAGCCCGGACAAGCGCGCGCGCATCCTGGACGCCGGGGCCGAGCTGTTCGCCAGCCAGCCCTTCCACAAGGTGCTGCTGGACCACGTGGCCCAGGCCGCCGGCGTGGGCAAGGGCACGGTCTACCTTTATTTCTCCAGCAAGGACGAGCTGTACCTGGCGGTGCTCTTCCGCGGCTTCGCCGGGCTGGTGGGCGAGATGCGCGAGGAACTGGCCCACGGCGACTCCCCGCCTCCGGCCCGGGTGGAAGGCATCGTGCGCAGCATCGTCCGGCACCTGCACGGCAACCCGGTCCTGCGGGAACTCATGCGCGGCGCGGTGGTGGGCTTTCCGGACAACGGGGAGTGGGCGGCCACCCGCCGGGAGTTCTACGGCCTCATCGCCGAGGTCATCCGCCGCGGCGTGGCCTCGGGCGCGTTCACCGACTCCCATCCCGAACTCACCGCCACCTACGTGCCGGGCCTGATCCGCTCCGCGGTCATGTTCCTGCCCCCGGACGTGGACCAGGAAACCCTGGCCGGCCACGCCGCAGCCTTTGTGCTGCGGGCCTTGCAGCCGGCCGGCTAGCTCCCGGCCGCCGGCCCTCCCCTCGGCCTTCCCCGGCCCTCTTCCCGCCCGGCCATGGATGTTTCCCCCGCGGGCGGCATCCTTACGTTTCTTTACGGCCATCCTGAAAATCCCGTGACCGCGGCCGGTTGAGCCCGCCCTCCCCGGCCGCGCCGCGGCACGGGCTCCCTCCGGCTTTTAACCAGCCTTGGGCCCCTCCGAAAAGCCAGGCATGACACGCTACCGGCGCCGGCGAGTCGTGTCCGAGGCAGGCAACGCAAGGAAGCGAACACCACTTCACGGAGGATCAAACCATGGCTCTTATCGTCAACCACAACCTGATGGCCATGACCGCGGCCCGCAACCTGAACACGGCCTACAACGCCCTGTCCGTGTCCACCAACCGCCTGTCCTCGGGCCTGCGCATCAACTCCGCAGCCGACGACGCGGCGGGCCTGGCCGTGCGCGAGCTCATGCGATCGGACATCTCCACCCTGAACCAGGGCGTGCGCAACGCCAACGACGCCATCTCCCTCATCCAGACCGCGGACGGCGCGCTCTCGGTCATTGACGAGAAGCTCATCCGCATGAAGGAACTGGCCGAACAGGCGGCCACCGGCACGTACAACTCGGTGCAGCGGCTCATCATCGACTCCGAGTACCAGGCCATGGCCTCGGAGATCACCCGGATCGCCAACGCCACCGACTTCAACGGCATCCACCTGCTCAACGGCAACCTGTCCGGCACCACCCACGACGGCTCCGGGCTGGTGTCCACCGGCCAGCTCAAGGTCCACTTCGGCACGGCCAACGACGAGTTGGAGGACTACTATTACATCAGCATCGGCAACGCCACGGCCTCGGCCCTGGGCGTGGGCAACGCCTCGTCCGCCGACGCCGGGTTCTCCATCTCCACCCAGCAGGCGGCCCAGCAGGCCCTGGACGCCCTGGACCAGGCCATCATCACCAAGGACAAGATCCGCGCCGCCCTGGGTTCCCTCCAGAACCGGCTGGAGAACACCGTGTCCAACCTGCAGATCCAGTCCGAGAACATGTCCGCGGCCGAGTCCCGCATCTCCGACGTGGACGTGGCCACCGAGATGACCAACTACACCAAGCAGCAGATCATCACCCAGATGGCCACGGCCATGCTGTCCCAGGCCAACAGCCTGCCCCAGCTGGCCCTGCAGCTCCTGAGCTAGCCTGCCCGCACAGGCTAGCCGCACCGGCGGCCCCCTGCTCCCGGGGGGGCCGCCCCGGCCTTGGCCAGAGCCGCCCGGCCGGGAAACTTACGACGACAGGGATTCCAGCTGGGTGTCCAGGGTGTCCAGCATGCTCTGGTAGGTGGACAGGGTGCTCTCCAGGCTGGCGTAGCGCTCGCGCAGGCGCTCCTCCAGCAGGGTCAGGCGGGTCTCCTCCTTGCTGATGGCGGACTCGGCGTTGTCCACGATGGTCTGGTAGTTGTCCATGATGATGTTCAGGGTGCCCGAGTCCTCGTCGGTGATATCGGCCAGGGCGTCCACCAGCTCGCCCACCTTGCCCTGCCTGATGGAGGCCGTGCCCGCGTAGGACCCGTCGGACCGGTTGTCCACCCGCACGGTGAGGCCCTCGGCGTCGCTGCCCGGGGCCGCGGTGATGTCCCAGCCGTCCACGATCTCCGCGGCCTCGCCGTCCACGTACGCCGCCACCAGCGCCCCGCCCGAGACCACGTAGGCGATGTCGTGCTCCCCGGGGTCGGTGGTGCCCTCCACGCAGGACACGTAGGAGAAGTCCGCGGAGTCGGTCTCCCCCGCGTAGTCGGCCACGAACAGGCTGGCCACCGCCTCGGGGTCCTCGTCCATGGCCTCGTCCAGGGCGTCGTAGTCGATGACCAGGAGGCCGTAGGTGTCGGAGCTGGTGTCCGTGTCGGTCGAGATGCCGATCTGGGACAGGGTGGAGTACAGGTCGCCCAGCCCGGTGTCGGAGTCGTAGGCCGTGAAGCCCAGCCCGGCCGAGGCGGTGATGTCCTTGATCCTGGCCTCCACCAGGTTCACCCCGTAGTTGCCGGTGAGCAACGAGCCGGAGGCGGTGTCGGTGGTGATGCCCGCGGAGGTGGAATCCTCGTCGTCGCTGCTGTCGCTGCTCGACCCGGTGGTCACCGCGGTGAGGCTGTCGATGAGCGACTTGACCGTGTTGATCTGGTCCACGAAGTCCTCGATGGTGGTCTGCAGGGAGTCGGTGTCCAGGCTCACGGTGAGGCGGGTGGCGCCCGCGTCGCGCAGGGTCAGGGTGAGGCCGTCCACCACGTCGTCCACGGTGTTGGTGTCGCGCGAGATCCAGGCGTCCGAGGCGGGCGGGTAGCCGTCCACCTTGAACTGGGCGCTCTGGGCGGCCTGGGTGTTCTCGAAGTCCCCGGGCGCGAACCCGTCGAGGGTGGAGGACACCACCTCCACGGTGTTGTCCGCGCCCATGTCCATGCCGTAGAGTTCCAGGTAGTAGGCATCGCCGTCGTTGATGACCACCGCCTTCACGTCGCCCCGGCTGCCCGAGTTGTTGGTGATGAGCGAGGCCAGGCCCTGCAGGGTGGTGCCCGCGGCCACGTCGACGGTGAACTCCCCGCCCGCGTAGCTGTAGGTGAAGGTGGCGTCCGAGGCGGTGACCGAGTCGCTGGTGGCCGAGAACCCGGTGGAGGTGTTCACCCACACGTCGTTCTGGGCCAGCTGGTTCACCACCACGGTGTGGTTGCCGGTGGCCGCGTCGCCGTCCGCCGTGGCGGTGGCCACGGCCGAGTCGCTGCTCTCCGCGGTCTTGGTCAGGAAGTCGGACACGGAGTTGATGGACTTGAGCGAGGTGCGCAGGTCCAGGAGCGCGGTGTTCAGCTCCTGCAGGGCGTCTATCTTCTCCTGCCAGGCCGATTCCCAGTCCTCGAGCTGGGTCTTGCGAAAGCTCTCGGTGCTGACCGTGGCCGAGATGATGGAGTCGAAGTCGATGTCGCTGCCCAGGCCGGTGAAGTAGATGGCCCCGGATGCATAGTCGGCCATGGCGCGCCCCCCTACAGGTAGTTCACGAGGCTCAGCTGCATGATGTTGGTGGAGGTCTCCACCACGGACTTGTACACGGTCTGGGCGGCCTCCAGCTTGACCATGAGGGTGGTGATGTCCGCATCCTCGATGGAGCTGGCCGCGGATGCGGCGTTGTCCGACTGGGTGGTGAGGGCCGAGGCCGCCCACTCCAGGCGGCTCTCCCGCGCGCCGATGGAGGCCGCGGCCTTCTCCACGCTCTCCATGGCCTCGCGGATCTCTGCCAGGCAGTCCCCGATGGCGTCGGTGTCGTCGGTCTCCAGGGCCCCGATGAGCTTGCCCACCGACTCCAGGAGGTTGGGCCCGGATACCGCGCTGGCGTTGCTCGCCAGGGGGGACTGGTACAGCCCGCCGAAGATGTCCTTGCCCACCGAGTTCACGGTCACCGAGCCGGTGGGCGAGATGGCCATGGCGATGTCTGCGTCGTAGGGAGTGACCGTGAACTGCTCGCCCGTGGCCAGGGAGGCCCCGGAGGCCAGGGCCGTGAGCTCCAGGGTGCCGCCCGGGATGGCGAAGACCCAGTCCTGGGCCGTGTTGCCGGTGACCCAGCTGGCCCCGTTGTCCGTGCTGTAGGAATAGGAGACCGCGTTGGACGCCGCGCTGGCGTTGGACGCCGAGTCGATGCGCACCAGCACGCCGGCGGAGAAATCGCCGCTGGCCTCGGCCGTGACCAGGGTGGCCCCGTAGTGGGTCACCGTGGCCCCGTCGTCGGCGTCGCCCAGGTAGACCGCGGCCGGCCGCACCACCAGGGAATCCCCGCCGTCCTCGCCGCTGGCGGTGATGGTGGCCCCGCTGGCCAGCTGCACCGAGCAGGAGCCCAGGTGCAGGGTGTCCTCGCCCGCGGCCAGGGTCCCCTCGGTCCAGGTCTCGCCCCCGTCGTCGGACCAGCGGTAGCCGATGGCGTTGCTGCCGCACACGGTGCCGCTGTCCGTGAACTCCACCAGCAGGGACAGATCCGTGTCCCCGCTCACCGCCAGCACGCTGGCGTTGGACAGGGTGTCCCCGGACACGTCGATGGACAGGACGATCTCGTAGGCACTGCCGTCGGTGCGCTGGCCCGCGAAGATGCTCTGGCCCGAGTACTCGGTGTTGGCCAGGGTGAGGAGCTGCTCCCAGTCCTCACGCAGGCTCTGGGCCACCAGCCGCCGGTCCTCGGCCGAGAGGGTGTCGGTGGCCCCCTGCTCGGCCAGCTCCTCGATGTGGGTCGCCAGGTCGCTCACCTGCTGCAGAGCCGAGTCCCCGGCCGCGAGCCAGCCGGTGGCCGTGGTGATGTTCTCCTGGTACTGGGCCAGGGAGCGCACCGTGTCGCGCAGGTTGAGCACCGTGCCGGCCCCGTTGGGGTCGTCGCTGGGCCGGTTCAGGGAGCGCATGGTCGAGTTCTGCTCGGACAGGGCGTAGTAGCGCTCCAGGGCCTGGTTGGTGTTCCGGATCACCGAGCCGTAGATCATGGAGTTGGTGACGCGCATGGGGCCTCCGGGTTCAGACCAGTCCGATGACCGTGTCGAACATCTCGTTGGACAGGGCGATGATCTTGGACGCCGCCTCGTAGGCCCGCTGGTACTTCTCCAGGAGCACCAACTCCTCGTCCAGGTTCACGCCGGTGAGTTGCTCCTGCTGGTCGGCCAGGTCGTCGGCCAGGGTCTGGCTGTAGTCGGCCATGGTCTGGGCCGTGGCCGAGTCGGAGCCCACCTGGGAAACCAGCCCGTTGAAGTATTCCTGCAGGGTGCCGGTGCTGCTCGTGCCGTCGGCCCGGGTGACGGTGAGGTCCTTGTCCGCCAGGGCGGCCACGGCCAGGGCCGTGGCGTTGCTGCCCGCGGCCAGCTCCCCCGCGGCGTCCAGGGCCCCGGCGTTGACCTGGGAGGGGTCGTCCAGGAGCACCTGGTTCAGGCCCAGGTCCCTGGCCGAGGACCCGGTGAAGAAGGTGTTCAGGCCCAGGGCGGCCAAGAGCCCGGTGGAGTCGCCGGCAAAGGCGAACTCCATTCCATCCGCCGCGCTGAGGGTGAGCACCCCGTTGCTGATGGTGGCGGTGACCTGGCCGCTGAAGGTGCTGTTGATGGCCGCGGCCACGTCCTCCAGGGTGTGCGCCGCGGGGTCGAAGGACTGGGTGCCCGCGGTGGCGGAGTCGAAGTCCAGGGCCGAGAGGTTCACCAACTCGCCGGAGGACGAGTCGTAGACCGCCAGGCTCAGGTTGCCCGCGGCCAGCCTGCCGGCGAAGGCCAGGCCGCTGTTGGAGCCCAGGGCCCCGGCCGCGTCGTCCACCGCGTAGGTCCCGCTGGCCGTGGTGAAGTTCTCCGCGCTTGCGCCCTGGCTGTAGGCGTAGTTGGTTTCGTAGACGAGGCTCGACGCCAGGGCGTCCAGGCTCTCCTTAGCATCGGCCAGGCTCTGGTCCCGGACCATGAACAAGCCGGCCAGGGAGCCGCTGGACACCCGGTCGTCCACCAGCCCGGACTCGGCGTCGGCCAGGGGGGTGACGTTCACCGCGCCCGATGTGGTGTCGTGCCAGTACAGGCCGGACTTGGCCATGATGGTGAAGGTGTCGCCCACGGCCAGGGAGCCGGAGGCATCGGTGCCGGAGTCGCCCGCGGCCGAGAGCCAGATGCTGACCCCGTCCACGCAAATGGGGGTTATGGCCCCGTCCGCGCCGTCGGCCGCATACAGGAGCGGGTTGCCGTCGCCGTCGCTGAGCCAGGTCTGGCCCCCGTCTCGGGACACCTTGTACTGGGCCGCGCCCGCGCTGCCGTCCGCGGTGCCCGCGCTCACCACCGAGAGCACGATCTCGCCCGACGAGGAGCCGGAAAAATTGACCTGCCCGTCGAAGGTCGATGCGCTGCCCAGGGACGACCAGGCCGTGGGGCCGTCGTAGGACAGGCTGTAGGCCACGTCCTGGGACACCAGGGTCTGGCCCGACTCGGCCGCCACCGTGACCGTGCCGTCGCCCGCGTAGGTCACGCTGATCTCCTGGTAGTCCGAGAGCTGGCGCAAGAGCTCGTCGCGGGAGTCCTGCAGCTCCAGGTTCTCGGGGTTGGCGGCCAGGCGCGGGTTCAGGCCGGCCAGCTGGGTGAGGATGTCGTTGACCTCGTCCACCTGGTCGGAGATCTCCGAGTCGATGCGCTCGCCCAGCTCGTCCAGGCTGGCGTCCAGGTCGGTGAGGGAGGCGGCCAGCTCCTGGGCGATGCCCAGCAGCGCGGAGCGGGTCGAGTCGCTGTCCGGGCTGGCCGAGAGGTCCTCCCAGGCCGCGAAGTACTCGGCCAGGATGTCGTTCACCCCCTCCCCGTCGCTCTGGTTCACCAGGTTCTCGAGGCTCTCCAGGTAGCTCTGGGCGGTGTCCCACAGGGCCAGGTCCGAACGCTTGTCCAGGTAGGTCCCCTCCAAGAAGGCGTCGAAGGTTCGCTGCACCGACTCCACGTCCACGCCCAGGCCCGAGAGCCAGCTGTCGCTGGTGATCTCCCCGAAGGTCACGGTCCGCCGCACGTAGCCCGCGGTGTCCGCGTTGGCCACGTTGTTGGAGGACACCGTGATGGCGTACTGCGACGCGTTGAGCGCGGTGGAGGCGATGGAGAGCAGGCTGTCGCCCATGTCCGTACTCCTTCCCCCCGCGGGGCCGGGGCGCACCGGCCCCGGGGGGAATGCGGGCTAAGATGTCCGGCTACCGCTTCAGGGCGATGACCGTCTGGAGCATGGTGTCCGCGGTGGATATGATCTTGCTGGAGGCGTCGTACATGCGCTGCAGGGTGATCATCCGCACCAGCTCGGTGCCCATGTCCACGTTGGACTGCTCCAGGCTGTTGGCCGAGACCTCGCCCAGGCTGCCGGTGCCGGCCACGCCGGTGACCGCCTCGCCCGAGTCCCGGGTGGCCGAGTAGAGGTTGCTGCCCTCCCGCTCCAGGCCGTCCGGGTTGGAGAAGTTGGCGACGGTGATCTTGTAGAGGTCGGTGATCTGGCCGTTGGAGTAGTTGGCGGTGATGGTGCCGTCGTTGTCCACCGCGATGC
>JAEXTU010000406.1 GCA_023453335.1 Pseudomonadota bacterium
CGCCCGGGCGGGCGCCCCCCCGGCTTTTGCGGGGCCGCCGGGATGCCGGCGTCAGATCTTGATCTTGGCCTTGCGGATGAGGATGTCCACCAGGATGCCGATGCCGAAGGCCCAGGCCATGTTCGGCACGGCCAGGGAGATGCCGCTGATGAGCAGGGCCACGAAGTACTCCTCGTTGGCCTTGAGGCTGCGGATCAGCGGGCACAGCTCCAGGCCGGCGAAGATGAGCAGCACGCCCAGCACCGAGTTGGGGATGAGGGTCAGGAAGGTGAACCCCGCCTCGCCGAAGGCCAGGGCCATGACCACGAAGATGGCCCCGATCATGAGCGGGGCCCCGCCGGTCCTGGCCCCGAACCGGTAGTGGGCGGCCAGGCCGCCGGTGCCGTGGCACATGGGCACCCCGCCGAAGAACCCGGTGGGCAGGTTGGCCAGCCCCATGGAGAGGGCGAACCGGCCGGCGGTGGCCTTGGCCAGTTGCGGGTCGCCCGGGAAGATGGCGGCGCAGGTGTCCGCGGTGCCCACGCAGGCGTTGCCGATGGTCAGCGGGATCTGGGGCAGGATGAGCATGATGAAGGCCACCCAGAGGTCGTTCAGCGAGAAGGACATGAGGTGGACCTCGGTGGGGCCGAGGGTCAGCTTCTGGTCGCCCAGGCCGCCCAGCAGGAAGCCTGCGGCGATGCCGATGCCCACCGCGGCGATGGCCGCGGGCAGCTTCTTGTTGTCCAGGAGGAGCAGGACCGCGGCGAACACCGCCACGCCCAGCACCAGGTTCACGCCGGAGTCCGGGTACAGCCCGGGCACCCCGGACAGGAAGAGGTTCCTGCTCACGATGAGCTCGATGCCCTTGCGCAGGAACACCAGGCCCAGGGCCAGCTGGATGCCCCGCACCACCGGCGGGGTGAACAGTCTGGCCAGGCGGTCCACGAAGCCGGTCAGGGCGAACACCAGGAGCAGGGCGCCGAAGATCACCCCCGAGGCCCCGATCACCGACTCGGTGATCTGGTTGGGAAAGGCGATGGCGATGGCGCCCACGGCCTTCAGGGGCTGCACCGGGATGGGCAGCCGGTACATGAAGGCGGTGAGGATGTAGAACAGGCCGAAGGAGAGGAAGACCGTGGTGGGGCTCAGCTTGTTGATGAGGATCATGCCCACCACGATGGGCAACAGCGTGCCCAGGTCGCCGAAGGACCCGGCCAGTTCCACCCGGTCGAACCGGAAGCGGCTCCACACGGATTGCGCCTTGGCCTCGGCCGCCCCGGGCTCCGCGCCCACGCCTGCGGTGGCCGCGCTCGCCACGTTCCCGCTGGTCATAGGTCACCTCGTCTCGCGTCTGTTTCCGGTTGCCGCACGCCGAACTGACACGTTTAATTTTTTTATCGTGCCAGTACAATGTCTGTATAAGAATTCTCTATTTTCGTGTCAACAAAAATATATTGTTTTAAATCAAGTTGATATAAAATATGCAAAGGCCGGGGAAGGGGGCGGTAGGCGAAAAAGGCCCCGGAGCGCTCCGGGGCCTTGCATGCCGTGTGGGGCGGGCCGGCCAGGGGGCCTCGCCCCGCTGCTTCAGCCAGCGGCCGGGAGGCGCTCGGCCGACCCGGCGGGGACGTTCACAGGGGAGCCGTTTCGCGCATTCCGGGGCGGAAGGGCGCCCTGCTGCGGGACTGGTCCGGGGAATCCGAGCGCAGCTTGGCCATGGCCTTCTCGCTGGACCGGGCCATGGACAGGAAGCGGTTGCCGATCCCGCGGAACAGGTTGTCCGGCTCGGCGAAGAATCCCGCGACGCCGTCGAGCGATTCAAAGGCGAGGCACAGGTATTTCTTATCCCGGTCGCCCAGCGCGGCATGGAGCAGGTACGCCCCGGCATTGGTCGCAAAGAGGCGCAGCCGGTACTGGCGCACGGCGGCGACGGGCGAATGCGTGCTGAACAGCGAGGCCAGGAGTCTTCCCTGGACGAGGAGGCTGGCCTTGCCGGTACGGGCGAGTTCGAATTCCATGGCTGGGTCTCCCTTCCCTCACTTCCCGCTCTCGCACAGGGAAAAACGCCGGACTTGGATGCAGAAGGAGTCCTTCATCCGCTTGACCTGCCCGACCGCCTCCACCTGCCGGTCAACGTGGTTGAACAGCATCCGGCCCATCCCGCCGGGCAGGACCACGTAGTTCGTCCCGTCCCGGGCCCGGATGCAGATACCGACCAGGTTGTGGAACTCCCCCCACTCCCAGGGCGACACCACGCCCGAGATCCCGACGTCCGGGGATGCGCCGGGCAGGAGGACCCCCCGGCCGCTGTCCAAGGAATCGTTATGTGGCATCGTCGCGTCCTCCGCCGGAAACCGCCCGGCTTCTCATCTTCCACTGCCGGGTGCGGCCCCGGGGCGCTGTCCGCGCCAGTGGAACGGTGAAGGAATTCACGCCCGCGCCGCAGGTCGCGTCACGTCCGGGAGCCGGGGGGCCGTCGCGACGTCCCCGTGCCCCGGATAGGGGTCCCCCGCAGCGGCCATGCCCCTCTTCCAGTGCTCCAGCAGCCGCTTTCCAAGGCACCGGTCGTAGTACGGGGATGTCCTCTCGAAGACGTTTTCCTCGGCGAGTTCGGCCACGACGCGGGGGTACACGGCCTCGATGGGCATCCGCGCCGCGGCCCGTTCGTGCCATTTCACCACCGCTTCCTTCGCCATCCAGATGTTCAGGATGGACACTACCAGTTCGGTTTCGCTGTTCGAATGCATGGCTGCGGCTCCACTGCCCAGGGCTACATGATAGCGGCTGGCATCTTGTTGTTCGGCTTCAGGCAGTCCTGCCGGAAGAGGCACTGCTCCTGGTCGCAGTATCCGTTCTCGGCCCGGCCGAAGCAGTCGAAGTTCCCCTCTGCGAGCTGGATCTGCCGGATGGCCTCGGCCTTGGTGGCCGAACCGACGCTGAGCCCGAACGCCTCCGCCATCTTGCGCACGTCCTTCATGTTCATGGCTTCCCTCCCCGAAAGCGAGTGTTGTCTGCCGCGAAGCTGACCCGGATATGCGGCGGATGGACCGCTACAAGATTCATTCCATTTCCCTGTCCGGGAATATCTCATGTAAAATGTATGGGTTATTTTCCGGGAAAGACAGGGGAAAGGCGGGTTTCCCATGGGATGGGAGGCACGAGGCAGGAGAATCCTGGGGAATGGGAAAACCCCGCCTCCACCAGAGGCGGACCTGGGAGGAGGGACGTTCTAGATGTGCAGCCCGTGCTTCTTGAGCAGGCCGTAGAGCCGGGACTGGCTGAGCCCGGACACGGCCAGGGCCCGGCGCAGGTCGCCGGCGCAGGACCGGGCCAGGTGCTGAAGGTACTCCGCCTCGGCCCGGGCCAGGGCGGAGTCGCGCCAGGCCTTCCAGTCCAGGTCCGGCG
>JAEXTU010000420.1 GCA_023453335.1 Pseudomonadota bacterium
GCCTCGACCCCCTGGTGGTCATCGGACCGGACGGAAGCGTCACCGACGTGAACTCCGCGGCCGAGGCCGCGACCGGCCGGTCCCGGCAGGAACTGGTCGGGACCGACTTCAGCAGCTACTTCACCGAGCCAAAGCAGGCCTTGGCCGGCTACCGGCAGGCCTTCCAGGCCGGACAGGTGCGGGATTTCCCGCTCCGGATCAGACACCGCGACGGCAGCGCCACCCCGGTCCTGTACAACGCCGCAGTGTACCGGGACGAAGCCGGCCAGGTCCAGGGGGTGTTCGCCGCAGCCCGGGACATCAGCCAGCGGCTGGCCGCGGAGGAGGCGCTCCGGGAAAGCGAGCAGCGCTTCTACAGCGCCTTCGAGCACGCCTCCATCGGCATGGCCCTGGTGGCCCCGGACGGCCGTTGGCTGCGGGTCAACCAGGCCCTGTGCGACCTGGTGGGATACACCGCCGAGGAATTGCTGGGCAAGACCTTCCAGGACATCACCCACCCCGACGACCTGGACGCCGACCTGGGCTACGCCCGGCAGATGCTCGCCAACGAGATCGGCGCCTACCAGATGGAGAAGCGCTATTTCACCAAATCCGGCGAGGTGGTGTGGGTACTGCTCTCGGTCTCCCTGGTCCGCGACCAGGACGGGACCCCGCGCCATTTCATCTCCCAGATCCAGGACATCACCTCGCGCAAGGCCGCCGAGCAGGCCCTGGTGGAGGCCAAGGAGAAGGCCCTCCAGGCCAGCCAGGCCAAGAGCGAGTTCTTGGCCAACATGAGCCACGAGATCCGGACCCCCATCTCCACCATCATCGGCACCACGGAGATGCTCCTGGACAGCCCCCTGCCCGGGGACGCGCAGGAGAACGCCCAGGCCATCCGGTCTGCGGCCGACTCGCTCCTGCAGATCATCAGCGACATCCTGGACCTCTCCAAGATCGAAGCCCGCAAGCTCGCCCTGACCGCCGAGGATTTCGACCTGCGCGAAACCCTGCAGCGGCAGGTCAGCGTGTTCGCGGGGGAAGCCCGGAGGCGCGGCCTGGACCTCGCCCTCGAAGTCTCGCCGGAGTGTCCGCGGATGGCCTGCGGAGATCCCGGCCGCCTGGGCCAGGTCCTCTCCAACCTGGTGGGCAACGCCCTGAAGTTCACCCCCCAGGGACGGGTGGCGGTCGCCGTCTCCCCCGCGGAGCATTCCGGTCCCGGGGCCAAGCTCCTCTTCAAGGTCTCCGACACCGGAATCGGCATCGCCAAGGGCGACCAGGGCAAGCTCTTCCAGGACTTCAGCCAGGTGGACGGCACCTACGCCAAGCGGTTCAAGGGCACCGGCCTGGGCCTGGCCATCTCCAAGCGGCTGGTGGAGATGATGGGCGGAGCCATCTGGGTGGAGAGCGAGCGGGGCGCGGGAAGCACCTTCTCCTTCACCGCGGTCTTCGGCTCGCCCGGAAGGCTGGCCCGGCCCCTGGCCAAGTACCGGAGGGCCGCTCCGGACACCCTCCACCCCCTGCGCGTGCTGGTGGTGGACGACAACGCGGCCGGCCGGAAGTACCTGGCCTATTTCCTCGCCGAGGCCGGGCATGCGGCCACTCCCGCGGCGAGCGGCGAGGAGGCCCTGGCGGCCCTGGCCCGCGAGGACTTCGACTGCGTGCTCATGGACGTGAACATGCCCGGCCTGGACGGGTTCGATACCACCCGGCGCATCCGGACCGCCTCCCCCGGGCGCAACGACCCGGAGATACCGATCCTGGCGCTCACCGCCTATGCCATGCAGGGCGACCGGGAACGGTGCCTTGCCGCCGGCATGGACGACTACCTGGCCAAACCCGTGGAGCGGGACGCCCTCCTGGCCGCGGTGGCCAGGGCGACCTCGCGGCGGCGCCGCGCCCGCAACCAGGAACGCGGGGCGGCGGGACCGCCCGGCGCGCCCTCCGACGAAATGGCGGCGCATCCCCTCGACTGGGAGAGGCTGGCCGGCTCCTACCGCAAGGAATTCCTCCACGAGCTGGCCGGCCTGGTCCTGGCCTCCATCGGGCCCCGCATGGAGGAACTCAGGACCGGCCTGGATGCCGGGGACCTCGACCAGGCGGTCACCAGCGTCCATTCCCTGGCCGGGAGCATGAGCACCATCCAGGCGCATCCCGCGCTCCACTGGACCAGGCAGGTCCAGGAGCGCGCCCGGAACCACGATCTCGACGGGGCGCGGGAATGCTACCCGCGCCTCGAAGCAGAGATGGATCGCCTCGTCGCCGCGCTGCGGGAACGGATCGCCGGGTTCGGACCCGGCGAGTCATGAGGCCCCGCCTCCGGGTAGTGTTTTCCGCCTGGGGGGTGCAGAACTCCCCGGATTGGGGTATGTTCGCTCTCCGCAAAGCCGGCGGGATTTCCCGCCGGCTTTGCGGGCCGGCATGCCCGGCCCCGGAAGGGGCATGGGTTCATGCCATGGCCTGCCCCTGAAGCGAGCCGAGGCGCCAATGGCCAGGGTCCTCATCATTGACGACAACGAGGTCTTCGCCTTCGCCCTCGCGGAGGTGGTGAAGTCATCCGGGCACGAGGCCACGGCAGCGCCCACCCTGGCCCAGGGCCTGGAGCAGGCGCGCTCGCACAGCTTCGACCTCGTCTACCTGGACGTGGTCCTGCCCGACGGCAACGGCCTTGCCGCCCTGCCGGAACTCGCCGGGCTCCCCGACGCCCCCGAGGTGATCATCATCACCGCTTCGGGGAACCGGGACGGCGCGGAGATGGCCATCCGGGACGGGGCCTGGGACTACGTCGAAAAGTCCAGTTCGCCCAAGGAGATTCAGCTCTCCCTGTTGCGTGCCCTGGAATTCCGCGAGAAGAAGATCGCCTTCCTGCCGGTCCGGCGGGACCACATCGTGGGCCGGAGCCCCAAGCTGGAGGCCTGCCTTCGGCAGATGGGCGCCGCCGCGCGCAGCGCGGCCCCGGTCCTTCTTCTCGGCGAAACCGGCACGGGCAAGGAGCTCTTCGCCCGGGCGGTGCACGAGAACAGCCCGCGGGCGGCCATGCCCTTCGTGGTCGTGGACTGCGCCTCGATCCAGGAGTCCCTGTCCGGCAGCGCGCTCTTCGGCCACAAGAGGGGAGCCTTCACCGGGGCGGTGGCCGAGAACCGCGGCCTAGTCCAGCAGGCGCACGGGGGGACCCTGTTCCTGGACGAGGTGAGCGAACTCAACCCCGAGACCCAGAAGAAGTTCCTCCGCGTGCTGGAAACCAACCGCTTCCGGCCCCTGGGCGAGTCCCAGGAGGTGCGCAGCGACTTCCGCCTGGTCAGCGCCTGCAACCGGGATCTGGCCGGGATGGTGCGGGAGGGCAGGTTCCGCGCCGACCTGTTCTTCCGCATCCAGAGCGTGACCATCTGCCTCCCCCCCCTGCGAGAGCACCGCCTCGACCTGCCCGACCTTGTGGACCATTTCCTGGTCCGGGCCTGCGACAGGTCCGGCCTGCCCCCCAAGTCCCTGTCGCCCGAACTCATGAAGATGCTCGGGAACCACGCCTGGCCCGGGAACGTCCGGGAGCTGTCCCAGGTCATCGAGGCCCTGGTGGCCACCGCACCCCAGGACGAGGTGCTCATGCCTTGGCACCTCCCCCGGGACCTGCGGGCCCAGTTCATCCGCACCGTGGTGGGCGCGGGCAATGCCGCGCCACAGCCTCCCCTTGCCC
>JAEXTU010000163.1 GCA_023453335.1 Pseudomonadota bacterium
CCCGGACCTCGGCCAGCAGGTCCTTCTTCTTGGCCCGCTCCAGCACGTTCTCCAGGACCAGGTTGTAGTCGAAATGGTCCTCGATGATCCGTTTCTCGCGGTTGGTGACCAGGACCACGTCGGTGAGGCCGGTGTGCATGGCCTCCTCGACCACGTATTGGATGACCGGCTTCTTGTAGACCGGCAGCATCTCCTTGGGGATGTTCTTGGTGGCCGGGAGCGAGCGCGTGCCCCATCCCGCCACCGGAATCACCACCTTGCGTATCTCCATGCGAGGCTCCTTCCGTACTCAGCTTCCTGGAGCGTCAGAGTATCATTCCTGGGGATTAGCGCAAGTGCGTCTCCAGGACCGTGCAGAGTTCCGCGGCCAGGGACTTGACCTGGGAGGCGTCCTGCCCCTCCACCATGACCCGGGCCACGCTCTCGGTGCCGGAGTAGCGGAGCAGCACCCTGCCCTTGCCGGCCAGGCTGGCCTCGGCCGCGCGCACCGCGTCCTGCACCGCGGGGACCTGGTCGAAGGGGATCTTGCGCTCCACATGCACGTTCTGGAGCACCTGGGGGAAGGGCTCGATGAGGTGGGCCAGCTCGGACAGGGGCTTGCCCCGCTCCTGCATGATGCGCAGGAGTTGGAGCGCGGCCAAGATGCCGTCGCCGGTGGTGGAGTGGCGCATGAAGATGAGGTGGCCGGACTGCTCGCCGCCCAGCACCGCCCCGGTCTTGCGCATGGCCTCCACCACGTAGCGGTCGCCCACCGGGGTGCGGATGAGCCGGCCCCCGGCCTCGCGCATGAAGACCTCCAGCGCCATGTTGCTCATGACCGTGGCCACCAGGGTGCGGTCCACCAGATCCCCGCGCTCCAGCATGTCCTTGGCGCACAGGGCCATGATCTGGTCGCCGTCCAGGATGCGGCCGGCCTCGTCGGCGACGATGAGCCGGTCGCCGTCGCCGTCCAGGGCGAAGCCGATGTCGCAGCGCTCGGCCCGGACCATGTCCGCCACCATCTCCGGGTACAGGGACCCGCACTTGGCGTTGATGTTCACCCCGTCGGGGTCCACGCCCATGCGCCTCACCTTGGCCCCCAGCTCCTCGAACACCGTGGGGGCCACCCGGTAGGTGGCGCCGTTGGCGCAGTCCAGGGCCACCCGCACCCCGTCCAGGGAGAGGTGGCCGGGAAAGGAGTGCTTGAGGGCCACGATGTAGCGGCCGGCGCTGTCGTTGATGCGGAAGGCCTTGCCCACCGCCTCCGGGGCCGGATAGTCCCACTGGGCCGCGGGGTCCAGGACCTGCTCGGCGATGGCGTCCTCCACCGTGTCGGGCAGCTTGAACCCGTTGGCGTCGAAGAACTTTATCCCGTTGTCCAGGATGGGGTTGTGCGAGGCGGAAATGACCACGCCCAGGTCGCAGCGCATGTTGCGGGTGAGGAAGGAGATGGCCGGGGTGGGCAGCGGCCCCACCAGGTACACGTCCATGCCCGCGGCGCAGAACCCGGAGGTCAGCGCGGTCTCGAAGATGTAGCCGGAGATGCGGGTGTCCTTGCCGATGAGCACCCGGTGCCGCTTCTTGCCGTTGCGGAAATGCTGGCCCGCGGCCAGGCCCAGCCGGAGCGCCAGCTCCGGGAGCATGGGGAAGATGTTCACCTGGCCGCGCAGGCCGTCGGTGCCGAAGATGCGTTTGGTCATGGGTCGGTCGTTTCCTCGTTTCCGGTCATTTTTCCACCGCCACCTCCACCTCGTCCGGGACCGCCTTGAGCAGCACCACGTCCGGGGGCAGGCGCAGCCGGTAGGGCGTGGTCCTCCGGCCGGTGGCGTTCTGTTCCAGGACCACGTAGGCCCCGAACTGGTCCTTGAAATCCGGGTCGCGCAAGAGCGTCACCGGGGTCTCCACATAGACCTGCACCGTGCTCGGCCGCACGGTCCCGTGCAGGGTCTGGGGCAGGATGTCCACAGGCAGCCGGACCCAGACGTCCTTGGTCTTGAGCCCGAAATTCAGCACCACCCTGACCTTGGCCGGGTCGGAGCGGACCTCGGCGGGCAGGGACAAGGCGGCGTCCGCGCCCACGGCGCCGGGCCGGGTGGAGTTCACGGACAACGCCAGGGTCTGCACCCGCTCCAGACGATCCAGCACCTGGGCCGGGCCGCGCAGCATCACCTCGGCGGGCACGGAGGTGGCGTTGAGCAGGCGGTAGTCGTCGCCGATGCGGCCCTTCCAGATGGGGTCTACGGGCACGGACTTGCGGGAGAGCTTGTCGATGGTGAGGGTCATGCGCTGGGGCGAAAGCTCCACCACCTCCAGGGCCTTGGGGGCCTTGACCGCGTCCAGTTCGAAGGGCACCACCATCTCCCCGGCGATGGCCTTGGACATGTCCACGGTGTAGGCCAGGCCCTTGGGGTCCAGGCCGCGGATGATGCTCTTGGGGCCGCGCACCCGGACCTTGAGGCTGGACTCCAGCCCGTCGCGCACGAAGAGGTCCTCGGGGGTGGCCACCAGTTCCACCGGCGCCTCCACCCAGGTCTCCACCTTCTCCCGGCCGGTGATGAGGTACCAGCACAGGAGCGCCAGCACCACGGCCAGCAGCCGGTATTGCCAGTTCACGAACATCAGCGCTCCCAGATGCGTTTGAGCACGCGCTTGAGGCGCACCTCGTCCAGGGTGGCGGTGAGCTTGCCGGCCACCGCCGCGGAAATCTCGCCCCGCTCCTCGGACACCACCAGGGCCAGGGCGTCGGTGTCCTCGGTGACGCCTACGGCCGCGCGGTGGCGGGTGCCGAACTTGGCCTTGCCCTTGAGCCCCGCGGCCAGGGGCAGGATGCAGGCCGCGGCCAGGACTCGCCCGCCCCGGACGATGACCGCGCCGTCGTGCAGCGGGTTGTCCGGGAAGAAGATGGACATGAGCAGGTCGCGGCTGATCTTGGCGTCCAGGGGCACCCCGCGGTCGGTGAGGTCGCCCAGAGGCACGTTCTTCTCGATGACCACCAGGCCGCCGATGCGCTTCTCGGCCATGGAGACCAGGGCGGCCACGATCTGGTTCACGTCCTCGTCGTCGATCTTGCGCCGCCGCCACAGGCTGCCCGCGCCCACCTGGGCCAGGGCCTTGCGGATGTCCTGCTGGAACAGGATGATGACCACCAGGAAGAAGGAGCCCAGGAAATTCTGCAGGAGCCAGTGCAGGGTGGTGAGCCCGAACTCGCCCGAAGCGAAGAACACCGCGATGATGAAGACCAGGCCCCAGATGATGGACACCGCCCGGGTTCCCTGCACCAGGAGGATGATGCGGTAGAACACGAACGCCACCAGGGCGATGTCCAGGACCTCGCGCCAGGTGATGTCCACGCCGCCCAGGCCCGTCACGCCACCGCCTCCAGGGATTCGGCCGGGGTCGGGGGCTCGGCCGGGTCCAGGGCCAGGGCCAGGCGCAGGGCGTCGCGGGCCTTGGCCACCTCGTGCACCCGGTGCACCGAGGCCCCGGCCCGGGCGGCCAGGGCGGTGGCCACCCGGGTGGCCTCGCCGCGTTCTCCCACCGGGAGAGCAAGCAGCCCGCCGAACAGGGACTTGTTGGACAGACCCAGGTACAGGGGCCGGCCCAGGGCCAGGAACTCGGGCAGGCGGCGCAATATCTCCAGGTTGTGGGCCAGCGTCTTGCCGAAGCCGATGCCCGGGTCCAGGACCACGCGGTCCTCGGGCAGCCCGGCCCGGGTCAAGGTCCCCAGGCGCTCCTCGAAGAAGGCCAGGATCTCCCCCACCACGTCGGCGTAGCGGGGGGCGGCCTGCATGGTGCGCGGGGTGCCCTGGCAGTGCATGAGCACGTAGCCGGGCCTCGCCTGGGCCACCACGTCCAGCAGGCCCGGGTCGAAGCAACAGGCCGAGATGTCGTTGACGATGGCCGCGCCCGCCTGCAGGGCCGCGGCGGCCACTGCGGCCTTGGCGGTGTCCACCGACACCGTGGCTGGCCTGCCCGCAGGATCGGCCAGGCGGGTGGCCGCGGCGACGACCGGGAGCACCCGACGCAGCTCCTCCGCGGCCGGGACCTCGGCGGCCCCGGGCCGGGTGGACTCGCCGCCCACGTCCAGGATGTCCGCGCCCTCGTCCAGGAGCCGGCGGCACCGCTCCCCGGCCGCGGCGGGGTCCAGGAAGCGGCCGCCGTCAGAGAAGGAGTCCGGGGTCACGTTGACCACCCCGGCCACGAAAAAGGGGGCAGGCCCCAGGACCCGCCCCCCGGCCACTGTCCAGGACACGCGGCGCACTCGCCTACCCCTCGCCGTCCCCGGGACCCGGCTCGGAGCCCGACCCCGAACCCCGGCCCTTGTCCTCGGGCTCCAGGGTGAAGTCGTCAGCCTCCACCCGGCGCACCGGGGGCCGGCGCTGCGGCTTGTTGTTGTTCAGGTCCATGGGGGGCAGGGTCTCGCCGGCCAGGAGCCTCCCTATCTCCTCGCCGGAGATGGTCTCCCGCTCCAGGAGCGCGGAGGCGATGGCGTGCAGGGAGTCCATGTTCTCCTTGAGGATGGTCATGGTCCGCTCGTAGGCCTCGTCGATGATGCGCTTGATCTCGGCGTCGATGAGCCGGGCGGTCTCCTCGGAGAAGTCCTTGTGGGTCACCAGTTCGCGGCCCAGGAACACCGAGTCGTCCTTGGCGGCCAGGGCCTGCGGGCCGAGCGCCTCGCTCATGCCCCACTTGGTGACCATCTTGCGGGCCATGTCCGTGGCCCGCTCGATGTCGTTGCCCGCGCCGGTGGTGCGCTGGTCGAGGATGATCTCCTCGGCGGCGCGGCCGCCCATGAGCACCGAGAGGGCGTGCTCCAGGTACCTGCGGGAATAGGTGTGGCGGTCGTCGGTGGGCAGCTGCATGGTCACGCCCAGGGCGCGGCCGCGGGGGATGATGGTGACCTTGTGGATGGGGTCGGTGCCGGGCAGCTTGGCCGCCACCAGGGCGTGGCCCGCCTCGTGGTAGGCAGTGGTGCGGCGCTCCTCCTCGGAGAGCACCAGGCTGCGCCGCTCCTTGCCCATGAGCACCTTGTCCTTGGCGTAGTCGAAGTCGGCCATGGCCAGCTGGTCCTTGCCCAGCTTGGCGGCCTGCAGCGCGGCCTCGTTCACCAGGTTCTCCAGGTCCGCGCCGGAGAAGCCCGGGGTGCCGCGGGCGATGACCCCCAGCTCCACGTCCGGACCCAGCGGGGTGCGCCGGCAGTGCACCTCCAGGATGCGCTGGCGGCCCTTGAGGTCCGGGGCGGGCACCACCACCTGGCGGTCGAAGCGGCCGGGGCGCAGCAGCGCCGGGTCCAGCACGTCGGGCCGGTTGGTGGCGGCGATGAGGATGACGCCCTCGTTGGACTCGAAGCCGTCCATCTCCACCAGCAGCTGGTTCAGGGTCTGCTCGCGCTCGTCGTGGCCGCCGCCCAGGCCGGCCCCGCGCTGGCGGCCCACCGCGTCGATCTCGTCGATGAAAATGAGGCAGGGGGCGTTCTTCTTGCCCTGGGTGAACAGGTCGCGCACCCTCGCCGCGCCCACGCCCACGAACATCTCCACGAAGTCCGAGCCGGAGATGGAGAAGAAGGGCACGCCCGCCTCGCCGGCCACGGCACGGGCCAGCAGGGTCTTGCCGGTGCCGGGAGGGCCGACCAGGAGCACGCCCTTGGGGATGCGGCCGCCCAGGCGGGTGAAGCGCTTGGGGTCGGAGAGGAAGTCCACGACCTCGGAGAGCTCCTCCTTGGCCTCGTCCACCCCGGCCACATCGGCGAAGGTCACCCGGGTGTTCTCCTGGGTGATGAGCTTGGCCCGGGAGCGGCCGAAGCTCATGGCCCGCCCTCCCCCGGACTGCATCTGGCGCATGAAGAAGATCCACACCCCGATGAGCAGGAGCATGGGGAACCAGGACACCAGGAGGGTCATGTACCAGGGCGATTCGTCCGCGGGCTCGGCCGTGACCGAAACCTTCTTGTCCACCATCCGCTGCACCAGGCCCGGGTCCTCGGGCGCGAAGGTCTGGAAGCGGGTGTTGTCGGACATGGTGCCGGTGATGCGCTGGCCCTGGATGCGGACCTCGGCCACCTCGCCCTTGTCCACGCTCTCCAGGAACTGGCTGTAGGAGAGCTTGTGCTGCGGCGGAGGCTGCTGGTTGAACAGGTTGAACAGGACGACCATGACCAGGGAGATGGCCGCCCACAAAAAGAGATTCTTGGCAAAGGAATTCAAGGTATGGCTCCATTCGGCGCGACGGCCGCGTTTGGTCCTCTATAAGTCCCCGCCGGGCTGGGGGCAAGGTTTCCCGGGCGTTTCCCGAAATTTCCCGATAAACTTTAGAAAAGCGTACCCTGCTGCGGCCCGGCGCCCTCGTGGGCCGCCTCCAGCCAGGCGTGCAACGCGACCAGCTGGGCGGCCACCGACTGCGGGCCGGTGCCGCCGGGGGTCAGCCGCCGGGCCACGGCCTGGCCGAAGTCCAGGGCCGCAAACACGTCCTCGCCGATGCGCTCGGAGAACTGCCTGAGCTCCGCCAGGGCCAGTTCCTCCAGGCCCTTGCCCGCCTTCTCGGCATAGGCCACGGCCGCGCCGGTGGCGTGGTGCGCCTCGCGGAAGGCCACGCCCTGCCGGACCAGGTAATCGGCCAGTTCGGTGGCGTTCACGAAGCCCCGGGCCAGGGCCGCGCGCATGCGGCCGGCGTCGAAGCCCAGGGCGGCCAGCATGTCGGCCAGGATGGACAGGGAGGCCCGCACCGTGGCGTCGGCGTCCAGGAAGGGCTCCTTGTCCTCCTGCAAGTCGCGGTTGTAGGTCAGGGGCAGGCCCTTCATGACCGTGAGCAGGTTCAGGAGCGCGCCGTAGACCCGGCCGGTCTTGCCGCGCATGAGCTCGGCCACGTCCGGGTTCTTCTTCTGGGGCATGATGGAGGAGCCGGTGGAGAAGGCGTCGGGCAGGCGCACGAACCCGAAGGCCGGATTGGCCCAGAGGATGATCTCCTCGCACAGCCGGGACAGGTGCATCATAATGAGCGACGCGCAGAACAGGGCCTCGCAGGCGAAGTCCCGGTCGGACACCGCGTCCATGCTGTTGCCGAAGGTGGCGGGCAGGCCCAGGTCTCGGGCCACGGCCGCGGGGTCCAGGTCGTGGGTGGTCCCGGCCAGGGCGGCCGCGCCCAGGGGCGAAACCCGCACCCGCTTCAGGCAGTCCTCCACCCGCTCGGCGTCGCGGCGCAGCATCCAGGCGTAGGCCAGCAGATGCTGGGCCAGGCTCACCGGCTGGGCGGGCTGCAGGTGGGTGCAGCCGGGCAGGAGCGTCTCGCCGTGCTCGGCGGCGCGGTCCAGGAGGACGCTCACCGCCCGGCGCAGGAGGGCGTCCCACTGGGCCAGCCGCCGGGCCACGTGCAGCCGGAAGTCCAGGGCCACCTGGTCGTTGCGGGAGCGGCCGGTGTGCAGCTTGCCGCCCACCGGCCCCACCAGTTCGGTGAGCCTGGCCTCCACGTTCATGTGCACGTCTTCCCGGGAGCGGTCCCAGGCGAAGGTCCCGTCCTCGATCTCCCGGCGCACGGCCAGCAGGCCGTCCACCAGGCGCTCGGCCTCCTCGGCGGTGATGATGCCGCGGGCGGCCAGCATCCGGGCGTGGGCCACGGACCCGGCGATGTCCTCGGCCCACAGGGCGCGGTCCACGTCCAGGGAGCAGGTGTACTCCTCGGTGGAGGCCGCGGTCTTGCCGGCGAAGCGGCCGCCCCAGGGCTTCTTGGCGTCGGCCATGCCTAGCTCCGCGCCTTGTAGCCGCGAATGCGCAGCCCGGCCAGGCGGATGAAGCCGGTGGCGTCGGCCTGGTTGTAGACCTGGTCCTTCTCGAAGGTGGCCAGGTCCATGCGGTACAGGGAGTTGGGCGAGGTGCGCGACTGGGGCCAGACCCCGCCCTTGTAGAGCTTGAGGGTGACGCTGCCGGTCAGGGTGGCTGCGGCCTTGTCCATGAGGGCCTGCAAGACCTCGCGCTCCGGGCTGTACCAGAACCCGTAGTAGACCATCTCCGCATAGCGCGGGACGAGAGAGTCGCGCAGGTGCAGGACCTCGCGGTCCATGGTCAGGCCCTCCAGGTCGCGGCGCGCGGCCTGGATGATGGTGCCGCCCGGGGTCTCGTACACCCCGCGGGACTTCATGCCCACGAAGCGGTTTTCTAC
>JAEXTU010000444.1 GCA_023453335.1 Pseudomonadota bacterium
TGCCGGAATTGCTTCACGGTGCGGCAAGACCCCGACAACGTCGCCACCCATTGCCGCGACGTGGCCATGATGCAGGCCCTGCTCGCCAACGTGCCGGAGCTGGCGAGCTGACCAGTCAGAGCCTGGACGGCCCGCCCGGAGACGCGAAAAAGGGGCGCATGACGCCCCTTTTCGCTTGTCCGTCTCGCCGGATTTGCAGCGTTCTCAGGACTGGTGTCCCCGGCTGCGGGCCGAAGCCATGATCCGGGCCCGGTTGGAGATGGCCGGGGTCACCTGGTCCCAGCTCAGGGGCTCCTCGAAATGCACCAGAGTCTTGAGCACCGAGCCCACCACGTCGTCCCAATAGACCGGGGAGACGCCCGTGCCCGGACACTTGACCATGAGGTCGGCCTCGGTGAGCACGTGCCCGGCGGGCAGGTCGCGGGCGAAGATGATGCTCTTGCGCAGCTTCTTGGCCGAGGCCACCTCGCTGGGGTAGATTTGCTTCTCCCGGGTGAGCATGGCCTTCTCCACCTCACGCACCATGTCCGCCATGCGTCCGAAATCCACGGGCTCCAGGGAGGCCTGGTGGTCGGTGCCGGGCAGGTTGCGGTCCAGGGTGAAATGCCGCTCGATGAGGCAGGCGCCCAGGGCCACCGCGGCCACGCTGGGGCCCAGGCCCCGCTCGTGCCCGGAATAGCCCACCGGCAGTTTGTAGCGCCGGCGCAGCTGCTCGATGACCGGCAGGGCGATGTTCTCCTCGGGGCAGGGATAGGTGCTGTTGCAGTGCAGGATGACGATGTCGTCGTGGAACTTGAGCAGTTCGTTCACTGCGGCGTCGATCTCCGGCAGGCTGCTCATGCCCGTGGACAGGATCACCGGCACGTTCATGGCCCCGGCCTGGCGCAGGAGCGGGATGCTCACCAGGTCCGCGGAGCTGAACTTGACGACCTCGACCCCCAGATCCTCCATCTCGCGCAGGCTCGGGGAATCCCAGGCCGAAGCGAAGAAGACCAGGCCCAGTTCCTGGGCCAACCGCTTGGCCTCGGCCATGTCCTTGATGCCGAGCTCCAGGGCCTTGCGGTGCTCGCCGTAGGTCTTGCCGAAGCTGTTGGCGCCGCAGTACGGGGCGTTGCATCCCTCCCGGGTGAGCAGGGACTCGGTGTGGCGCTTCTGGAATTTCACCGCGTCCGCGCCGCTGCGAGCCGCGGCGCGCACCATGTCCAGGGCCGTCTCCAGACTGCCCTGGTGGTTGTTGCCGACTTCGGCCACCAGGAAACAGGGGTAATCCTGGCCGATGCCACGCCCTGACTTGAGCCGGACTGCGTCTTTCATAGACGTACGATCTCCATTCCAGTGGTTTGGAAGAGCGAGGAAAGCTGGTTGCAGATTTCTTCCTGGCGGCCGTAGGTGGTGACGATCACGGCCTGGCACTTCAGGTCCTCGAGTATCCGCGGCGAGGAGACAACCTGGCCGTGGAACACCGTCCCGTGCTTTTCGGTATCGTTGTCCACCACGGCCACCACCTCGAAGGAGGACTGGCGCAGGGCGGAAAGCACCACTTCACAGGTCTCGGAAGCCCCGAAGAGAACCACCTTGCGGATTCCCTTGCGCCGGAGGGACGAAATCTTATCCAGGATGGACTGCTTGAGCGAGGAGTACAGCCGCACCAATTCGCTGGAGTAGGTGGCGAACATGGTGCGCCGCATGGCCTCCCCCTGGTCCGTGAGCAGGTAACGGAAGGTCTTGCCGTTGGCCGGAACGTACCGGATCGATCCGGATTGCGCCAATTCCCGCAGGTACTGGTTGACCATGGCCCCGGACAGGCCGCTGCGCTGGCCCAGCTCCTGCTGGGACAGGTCCGGCTCCGTGGACAGGGCCTGGAGGATGGCGAGCACCCGAGCCACCTTGCTCGGCTTCACGTATTCGCGGTCATGGATGATCATAGGTGCCGTTCGCCGACCAACGTATTCAAGCGGTGCATGAACAGAAGCCTCTGCCGACTCCCCGCCTTTAGCAAAACACATACCGGCAGCGGAAACCGCCACCGGGACCTCTCCTGCCCATGCCTGCGACGTCTCGCTCTGGGTATGCAGCATAGCCAAAAACCCCACTCCTTTCCACCAATCATTTACCTACCGAACGATGTATCGGTCCTTCTCCCGATTTCTTAAGCCCACCCTGTACGAAACCCGACCTGTCCAACTTTACGGCGTTGCCTGTTTGCCGTATCAGCCCCGACATGGCCGGCCTGCGCATCCTGGCGGTGAACACCCCCCTGGCCGCGGCCCTGCGTGAGCTAGGGCACACGGTCCTGGACCTGTTCCTGGAGAACGGGCACCACCACCTGCCCTCCCTGCTTTCCGAGCGCGGCTTCAGCCCGGACCTAGTGCTGCACATGGAGAACCTGGGCCGGCGCGGCCTGCTCTCCGGGTTGCCGGAAGTGGCCTGCCCCAAGGTCTTCTGGTCGGTGGACACCCACCTCAATTCCTGGTGGCACCGCTGGTACGGCCGGCTCTACGACCTCACCCTGACCACCCAGGCCCCCTGGGCCCCCCGCCTGGAGGTCCTGGACCTGCCCCGGGTGGAGCACCTGCCGGTGCCCGGCACGGCCGCGCCCTGGGTCCCGCACGCCGGGCGGCCCGAGCCCGTGGCCTTCGTGGGCCGGCTCACCCCGCAGCGTCCGGCCCGGCAGTGGATGGTGAACCTGGTGGAGCGCACCGCGCCCTGCATGGTCCACCAGAACGTGCCCCCGCACCGGGTGGTGGCCCGCTACACCCAGGCCCGGGTGGTGCCCAACGCATCCATCCTGGGCGAGATCAACTTCCGGCTCTTCGAGGCCGCATCGGCCGGCTGCCTGGTGTTGCACCAGGACGGCGAGGCCGACGCCTCCCGCCTCTTCGCCCCGGGCGTCGAAATCCTGACATACGGGCACGGCCTGGAGCTCACGCAACACCTGCGCCGGGCCCTGGAGCGGCCCGAAGAGGCCGAGCGCCTGGGCCGCGCAGCCTGGGAGCGGGTACAGCGCGAGCACCTGCCGGTCCACCGGGCGGCCCGGATCCTGGAACTGGTGCGCGACCTGCCGGCCAGAGCGGCGCAGGAAAAGGCGGCCGAGGCCGCCTGGGTGATGAGTCTGTTCCACCTGCATGAGGCCGGGATGCTCCCGGCCGAGCCCAACCCCCTGGCCCTGCAACTGGCCCGCATCGACGCACCGCCGGCCCAGGCCGCGCTCCTGCGCCTGCTGGCCATGGAGGACCGCCGCGAGGCCCTGGTGGGCCGGCTGCTGGAGATGCTGGACGGCGGGTTGTGGCCCGACGCCGAGGTGGACCAGGCGGCCAGCGCCGCGGCGCTGCGCCTGGGCCTCTTCGACCTGGCCAAGCGGTTCTGGTACCGGCGCTGGGAAACCCTGGGACGCGAGGGCACGCCCCTGCGCTTCGAGCAGCCCAGGAACCCGGCGCACCTGCTCAAGCTGTGGGCCGGGGAGCTGTCCCGCATGGGCCGGGTCATGCGGCCGGGCCTCCCCTTCAACGAGGAGCGCCACGTGCCGGCCACGGCCGTGGAGTGCCTGTTCACGGCCAGGCTCTTGGCCGGCACGGACCTGGACCTGGAGCGCCGCCTGGCCGCCCTGCTCTCCGCCGTGCCCGGCCAGGAACACATGCGCATGGGGCTGCTCAGCCACCTGTCCCTGCACCACCCGGGCGACTGGCGCACCTCCCTGGAGCTGGGGATGGTGAACCTGCGCGCCTTCCGGGTGGACGAGGGCCTGGCCGAACTGACCGTGGCCCGCCAGGCCGCGCGCCAAGCCGGCCAGGAGGACCGCTTCATCCGCGCCCTCACCGCCCGCGACCCGGGCCGCACCGCCCTGGCGGCGCTGCTGGAAGCCGCCGGCGCCTAAATCCCGGGCTCGAACAGCTCCCGGGTCTCCGGGGGAAGCAGTTCGGCCAGGCCGGCCAGGAGTGTGTGCCAGTGGGCCTCGTCAGCGCTGCGCGAGGCAGTGTCCAGGTCGGCCAGCTCCTTGCCGGTGAACTTTGCCTCCATCTTCAGGTGGTTGCCCCAGACGTGGCCCCAGGCCGCGGCGCTCAGGGGGCCAGCCTTGCCCGCGTCCTGGCGGTGCACCACCTCCACCCGGCCGTCGTAGATCACGTGCCCCCCGGCCTTCCAGACCTGGAGGTCGTGCTCCAGGTCGTCCACCTGGGAGGGAGTGAACCGCACGTCGAAGTCCGGCACGCCCAGGCGTTCCCATAGCTTCAGGTTGAAGAGGTGGCAGCAGCCCATGACCGAGAGGCAGGGCCGGCGGCAGTCGTACTGGCCGAAGTCGGCCAGGATGGGGGCGTTGGGCGTGAAGCGGATGCGGTTCTCGCCGGTCTCGCCGAAATAGCGCCAGATGTACTGGATGGTGCGGGGCAGGCTGGGGTTCACGCCCTTGGGACCCACCACCACCGCGCCCAGGTCCTGGGCCAGGTCCTGGAGGTAGAGGGCCAGCCAGTCCCGGGGCAGGAGCACGTCGTCGTCCAGGTAGGCCAGGAAGTCCGCGGCGCGCACCTCGGGCAGGTGGCGCAGCCAGTTGCGCGCCGCGGGCGCGCCGATGTTGGCGGGAAGCTCCACCAGCCGCACCGGACGGCCCTTCGCCGCCTGCTCCACCCCGGCGGCCAAGTCCGTGTGCGAGAAGGCCGTGGACCCGTTGTTGAGCAGGGTCACCCCGGCCTCCCCGATGTCCGAGGCCAGCAGGCTCCGCAGGGTGTCCAGGGTCACGTCCAGCTTGTTATAGGTATAGAACGCCACTTCCACATGGTAGCGCCGCACCAGCACCGGGTCCGGGGCGGGCAGCCCGGCCTGGCCCAGGCAGTACACGGCCCAGGGTTGGGCCGGGTCGAAGGCCAAAGCGCGCAGCAAGTGGGCGCGCCGGGCGTCGCGGTCCCCGGCGGCATTGACCAGGCACGCCCGGAAGGCGTGGGTGAAGAGCCCCTCGGGGCCGCACTCGGCCAGGCGGCCGGCCAACTCGGGCTGGTCCGCCCCCAGGGCGGCAAAGGCCAGGAGCGGCCCGGCCAGGGACCCCGGCCCGCTGGCGGTGAAGGCCTCGGCCCGGGGCAGGAGCACCTCGGCCTCGCCCATCTCCCACAGCCGGGTCAGAGCCAGGAAACGGAGCAGGAGGGGGCCGGGGCCGTCGGCCAGGGCCAGCACCGCTTCCAGGTCCCGTCCGGCCTCCTGGAGTTGACCCTCGGCCTCGGGCAGGGAGCCCTCCTCCACCCCGGCCAGGGCCTTGCCCACGGCCGCGTGCCAGGCGGAGAACCGCGGCGAGGGCCGGCCGTGCCCGGCCAGCTGGCCGTAGAGCTTGTGCAGGAAGGGATCGAAGGGGTTGTAGGCCAGGGCCTGGCGCAGCAGGGAGGCGCAAAGGCCCAGCCTACGACGGCCCAGCTCCGGAGGCAGGGACTCCAGCCCGTCGGTGAGCAGCTTCACCCAGAGCAGGGCGAACGCGGGGGTGGCCAGGCCGTGCAGCCGCAGCCGCCAGAGCACATGGTCGTATACCGGATCAGACATGGCGCAACCTGTTTCGAGCGGTTGGGATGGGCTCTCCGGGCTCCTACGCCATTTCCGGCCCAGGGGCAAACGGCGTTGTGTTGACGCGACTTGGCCGCGCTCGTACAAGGGCCGCAGTCGCACCCGAACCTGGAGCGCCCGTGCCGCCCGAAGCCGCCTACACCCCCCTCGGCCGCCTGGAGGAACTGGACCGCCTGGACCTGGCCGGGGTGCTCGGCTATCTGCGCATCTACCTGGGCAACTTCCTGCTGGACGCGGACGTGGCCATGGCCCTGGCCGGCCGGCTGCTCCGCGAGCCCGACCTGGGCAAGCATCCCCAGGCCCTGCGCGCCCTGGCCTACGTGCTGGGCAAGGCGGTGCAGGCAGCGCCCTTCGACGCCCGCATCGCGGACCTGGCCGCCCGACTGGGCGGCGCCCCCGGCCTGTCCCGGCGCGCCACCCTGCTCACCACCCTGCCCACCGACCAGGCCGCCTGGAGCGTGGCCCGCTGCCTGGGCCGGCCCCGCCTGCTGGAAGGCCGTCGCGACTGGCTGCGGGGCGAGCTGCGCCGCAACCCGGGGCATGCGGTGTACGCAGCCCAGCTCCTGGCCCTGGACTTTTTCCAAGGCCGGCCGCCCGGGGACTGGCTCAGGTCCTTCACCCCGCCGGCCGAGTTGCTCCCGGCCTGGCAGCGGCTGCTCTTCTGCCACCTGGCCGAGATCGGCCAAGACGCCGCGGCCCTGGAGTTGTGGCCCCAGGTGGAGGCCGCCGGCGCGGAATACCGCGACGAGAACGCCCTGAACCTGGCCGCCGAACTCTTCCGCCGGGCCGGGGACGGGCAGACCGCCCAGGCCCTGTACGCCTGCTCCCTGGCCCTGGACCCGGCCCAGGACCCGGTGCGCCGCCGCCTGGCCGCCCTGGCCGCGCCCTTCGTCCCCGACCCCGCCCTGCCTGCCCAACGCGAGGTGGCGGTGTGCCTGTACTCCTGGAACAAGGCCGCCCTGCTCAAGCAAACCCTGGCCACCCTGGCCGACGCCGGCCTGGGCCGGGCCCGCATCAGGGTGCTGCTCAACGGCTGCACCGACGACTCGCTGGCCGTGGCCGAGGCCGCGGCCGGGCTGTTCCCCGGCCGGGACTACGCAGTGCTCCCCCTGCCGGTGAACCTGGGCGCGCCCGCCGCGCGCAACTGGTTGCTCTCCCTGCCCGAAGTCCGCTCCGCCCAGTACGTGGCGTACCTGGACGACGACGCCGAGGCGCCGGGCCACTGGCTCGCGGGCCTGCTCACCGCCCTGGAGGCCGAGCCCGCGGCCGCGGTGGCCGGGGCCAAGGTGGTGAGCCCGGGCAGGCCGGCCATGCTCCAGTATCTCTACCGCTCCCTGGCCGTGGCCCGGAAGGGGCTCCTGCGGCTCACCGACCCCACCCCCATCGCCCGCTACGACACCGGGCTCTACGACGTGGTGCGGGCCACGGACACGGTCATGGGCTGCTGCCACCTGCTGCGCACCGCGCACCTTGACGGGGTCCCGGGCTTCGACATCCGCTACTCGCCCACCCAGGTGGACGACGTGGCGCACGACCTGGAACTGCGCCTGGCCGGCCGCAGGGTGCTCTACTGCGGCCCGGTGACCTGCGTGCACCACCAGTCCACGGGCATCTCCTTCGGGGTGCGGCCCAGCGGCCCGGCCCTGGGCAACGTGCTGGGCAACGACGTGAAGTTCACCCACTGGTTCGAGCCGCGCCTGGCCGAACTTCGGCAACTCATGGGAGACCGCGCATGACCTACGATCCCGCCCTGCTCCCTGCCGGCCTGGCCCGGCTGCTCGGCCCCGGCTCCACCGGCCGCGCCCACCTGGCCCGGCTGGCCGAGGCCGCCCTGGCCGGGGCCGGCAGCGCCTCCTCCCCGGCACAGGGCGCCCTGCTCCTGGAACTGGGCGTGGACTTCCTGCTGGGGGCATGGGAGGCCGACCCCCTGGACGGCCGGCTGGCGGCCATGCTCCTCTCCCTGGCCGGCAAGCTGCCCATCCTGCCCCGGCCGGTGCTGGACTGCCTGGGCGCGGTTGCTGGGAGCTGGCATGAGCCGGAGAACACCGCCTACCTGGACCGCCTGGCCGACGCCGGGGACCCGGAGCGGCTGGCCCGCTACCTGGCCGACTCGGCCAAGCGCGAGCCGGGCAACCTGGCTTGGCCGCAGCGCCTGGCCCGGCTGAGCCTGGAATCCGGCAACCCGGCCCTAGTCCGCTCGGCCCTGGCCGGGCTCACGGCTCCGGCCCTGCACGGCGCGACCCTGCCCCTCCTGGCCGACTCCGCCCTGGCGGCCACTCCGGACAAGGCCCTGCGCCCGGCCTCCGAGGCCGCGGCCGGGCTGCCCCTGCCCGGGGCCCTGTCCCGCCTGGCCCGGGCCATGCTGGCCGCGGGCGATCCGGGCAAGGCCGCCGAGACCCTGCGCCGCTCCCTGCAAACCCGGCCCTGGCTGAGCAGCGACCGGTTACTGCTGCGCACCCTGGAGCAGGGCGCGCCCCCGGCCGCCCCCCTGCCCG
>JAEXTU010000022.1 GCA_023453335.1 Pseudomonadota bacterium
CGGCAAGGCCGCGGGCAAGGCCAAGGCCCCGGCCGGCAAGACCACCGAGCAGTGCTACAGCAAGACCCCCAAGTCCAAGAAGGGCCGCTGCGAACCCCAGTGCGTGCCCTACGCCCGCTGCCGCACCGGCATCGACTCCTGCCGCCTGGGCCGGGAGAGCAACTCCCTGACCTGGTTCGCCTGCGAGAAGAAGCACCGCAACACCACCGACGAGCCCGGGCCGGGCATGGTCATGGTGCTGCTGGCCAACGCCCGGCGCAACATGCCCACCGGCCACTGCCTGGTGGTGGAGAAGGCCACCCCCCAGGGCAAGGACGCCTGGCTCCTGGTGGTGAGCCACGCCAACTGGGACACCCACTGCGCCCTGGAGGCCAACGCCCGGGTGTTGTACAACCGCAAGACCATGAAGGCGGCCTTCCTCTCCGGCGAGTGGAAGGACTGGGCCAGCGACCTGGCCGTGGCCGGGTTCATCGAGAAGTAGGACGGCGCGGGGAGTCCCCGGCCGTCATAGGACGGTCACAGGTTTCGGGTAAACGGCTCTGAAATCCCGGCTCCGGAGGCTCCCATGCGCTACATCGCGGTTTGCCTGGCCGCCCTGGCCGCCTCGGGCCTCACCCTGTTCTCGGGCTTCGGCCTGGGCACCCTGCTCATGCCGGTCTTCGCGGTTTTCTTCCCGGTGGAGGTGGCCGTGGCCCAGACCGCGGCCGTGCACCTGGCCAACAACCTGTTCAAGCTGGCCCTGTTCGGCAAGAGCACCGACCGCCCGGTGCTCCTGCGCTTCGGCCTGCCCGCCATCCTGGCCAGCTTCGCCGGCGCGGCGCTCTTGCTCTGGCTCTCCCATTTGCCGCCGGTGGCCATCTACAAGCTGGGCTGGCGGACCTGCACCGTGCACCCGGTGAAGCTCACCGTGGCCGGGCTCATGCTGGCGTTCTCCCTGGCCGAGCTGTGGCCCGGCCGCCGGGAGCTGGCCTTCGACCGCAGGTGGCTGCCCGCGGGCGGGGTGCTGTCCGGGTTCTTCGGCGGGCTGTCCGGGCACCAGGGCGCGTTCCGCAGCGCCTTCCTGGTGCGGGCCGGGCTCTCCAAGGAGGCCTTCATCGGCACCGGGGTGTCCATCGCCTGCCTGGTGGACTTCACCCGGCTGGCGGCCTACGCCAAGCACCTGTCCGCCCCGGGCCTGCGCGCCTCCCTGCCCCTGGTGGGCGCGGCCACCCTGGCCGCCTTCCTAGGCGCGTTCATCGGCTCCCGCCTGGTCAGGAAGATCACCATCCGCTCCCTGCAGGCGGCGGTGGCCATGATGCTCCTGGCCCTGTCCCTGCTCCTGGGCGCGGGCGTGATCTGACGATTCCCCCGGCTTCAGGCAAATACCCCCGGCAGGGCCGGGTTGCGCCCAGCCCGCCGGCAGGGCCGGGGACGCCCCCCGCCCCCGGACTGCCCGGCCCGGCAACCCATGGATTTATTTTTTGTATTCCTGCATAATTGAACCAAAGAATCGGACCCGGGGCTCCGGCGCGTCTCTCGCCTTGCCGGGGGGTATGCCCGTCCTGCCGGGGAGGAGTGCTGTTCCCAAACCCTAGTCCATGCCAAAGGGGGGTGTATGGATTTGCTCAAGAAGTTCTCGCCGGTCATCGTCGCGGTGGTTCTGGCGCTCCTGCCCACGCCCGAGGGGCTCTCCGCCAACGGGTGGTATTTCCTCTCCATCTTCGTGGGCGTGATCGTGGGGCTCATCGTGGAGCCGGTGCCCGCGGCCCTGGTGGGCCTCTCCGGCGTCTCGGTGGTGGCCATGCTGCGGCTGGTGGACCCCAAGGCCTCGGCCAGCCGGGACTGGGCGCTCTCGGGCTTCTCCAACAGCGTGATCTGGCTCATCTTTGCGGCCTTCATGTTCGCCCTGGGCTACCAGAAGACCGGCCTGGGCCGGCGCATCAGCCTGCTCCTGGTCAAGCACCTGGGCAAGAACACCCTGGGCCTGGGCTACGCGGTGGCCTTCTCCGACGCGGTGCTCTCGCCCTTCATGCCCTCCAACACCGCGCGCAGCGCGGGCACCATCTACCCGGTGGTGAGCAACATCCCGCCCATGTTCGACTCCCTGCCCGACAAGGAGCCGCGCAAGATCGGGTCCTACCTGTACTGGACCGCCTTCGCCGCCACCTGCGTGACCAGCTCCATGTTCCTCACCGCCCTGGCGCCCAACCTGCTGGCCCTGGACATCATCAACAAGACCATCAAGGTGAGCGTGTCCTGGAACCAGTGGGCCACGGTCATGCTCCCGGTGATGATCCCCCTGTTCCTGGCCACCCCGCTCCTGGCCTACATCATCTACCCGCCCACCCTGAAGAAGTCGCCCGAGGCCCCGGCCTGGGCTGAGGGCGAGCTGCGCAAGATGGGGCCGGTCAGCACCCGGGAGCTGCTCATGCTGTTCTACGCGGTGCTGGCCCTGGTGCTGTGGATCTTCGGGGACGGCTGGGGGGTGGACAGCACCACCGCGGCCATCTTCGTGCTCTCGCTCATGGTGCTCACCAAGGTCATCTCCTGGGAGGACGTGATCGGCAACAAGGCGGCCTGGAACGTGCTCACCTGGTTCGCCACCCTGGTGGCCATGGCCGCGGGGCTGAGCAAGGCGGGAGTGCTCGCCTGGCTGGGCAAGCTGGTGTCGGCCTATTTGCAGGGGTTCGCGCCCACCAGCGTGGCCCTGCTCCTGGTGGTGCTGTTCTTCGCCCTGCACTACTTCTTCGCCAGCACCACGGCGCACACCACCGCGCTCCTGCCGCTGTTCCTGGCCATCGCCGCCCCGGCCCTGCCCGTGGAGATGCAGGGCAAGGTGGCGCTCATGCTGGCGGCCAGCCTGGGCGTCATGGGCATCATCACCCCCTACGCCACCGGCCCGTCCCCCATCTGGTACGGCGGGGGCTACATCAGCCAGGCCCGCTGGTGGTACCTGGGGGCCATCTTCGGGGGCATCTACCTGGCGGCCATGCTGGGCCTGACCCTGGCCTACATCTAGCAAGCGGAAGGCCCCGGCCCCTGCCGCGCGTGGCGCAGGGGCGGGGGCCTCGGGAGAGGGTTGGGGGGCCGCGCGGGCGTCCCCCCCGCGTTTGCGGGGCCCCCCGGAAGCCGGCGTCAGAACTTGGTCTTAG
>JAEXTU010000087.1 GCA_023453335.1 Pseudomonadota bacterium
ACTTGGTAGCTGGTGCCGGGGGTGAGGGTGAAGGTGCGGCCGTCGGCGAGTTCGGTGGTGAGTTCGCCTTGCAGGCAGAGCAGGATGTGGCCCTTGGAGCACCAGTGGTCCGCGAGGTAGCCGGGGGAGTACTCCACCAGGCGCACCCGGACTTCGCCGAACTGGCGGGTGCGCCAGAGGGCCTTGCCTGTCACGCCCGCATGCTCAGTGGGCTCGACCGTGGCCCAGTCGGTCACGCCGAAGGGAATATCGTGCATCTCCATGCGGAGAACTCCTTGCCGTAATTGCGGGTGCCGGCCGGAACAGCCGGCCTGCGCCTAGTCCGCCACGCCCACGCTGATGCCGCCGCCGGGCTCGATGTCGAGCACGGCCTTGGCCGCGGGCTTGCCCTCCACCATCCTGGCCAGAATCTCCTGGGAGAGCTTGGGCAGGACCTGGCCCCGGAGGATGTGGTCGATGGTGCGCGCGCCGGTGTCGATGTCCGTGCAGCGCGAAAGGATCGTCTCCACCACGCCCGGGGTGTAGTCCAGGCCCATGGCGTTGTTCCGGTGCAGGGTGGCGGCCAGGCGGGCGAGCTTGAGGCCCACGATCTCGCGCAGGGCCTCCTGGTCCAGGCACATGTAGGGCACCACGGTCATGCGCGCCAGAAGCGCGGGCTTGAAGTGGTCGCTCAAGACCGGCTTGAGGGAGGCCATGAGCCCGTCCGCCGTGCGCACCCCGCCCGCGGCGCAGTATTCGGTGATGAGGTCCGAGCCCAGGTTGCTGGTGAGGAACAGGATGGTGTTCTTGAAGTCCACCACCCTCCCCTCGCCGTCGGCCAGGGTGCCCTTGTCGAACACCTGGTAGAACAGGTTCATCACGTCCGGCGCGGCCTTCTCGGCCTCGTCCAGGAGCACCACGCTGTAGGGCTGGCGGCGCACCGCCTCGGTGAGCACCCCGCCCTCGCCAAAACCCACGTAGCCCGGGGGCGAGCCGATGAGCCGGGACACGGTGTGCTTCTCCTGGAATTCGCTCAAATTCACCGTGACCATGCGGGCCTCGTCGCCGAAGAGCAGGTCGGCAACGGTGAGCGCGGTCTCGGTCTTGCCCACGCCGCTGGGCCCCACCAGGAGGAACACGCCGAGAGGCAGAGCCGGCTCCTTGAGGCCGCTCTTGGCCGAGCGCAGCACCTTGGCCACCGCGGCCACGGCCGTCTCCTGGCCGCGGATGCGCTGGGTCATGTCCTCTTCCAGGCGCAGCACCGCCCCGGCCTCGTCGCGCAGCACCTTGCCCAAGGGGATGCCGGTCCAGTCCGACACCCCCTTGGCCACCATGTCCGGGTCCGCCTCGAAATGGATGAGCGGGTCGTCGGACTGCACCGCAGCCAGCTTGGCCCGGGCCGCGGCCAGGGCCGCGGGGTCGGCCGGGGCCGGGGGTTCGGGCGCGGCAGCCGGCTCGGCCCCCTCCTCCCCTTCTCCTGGTTCCGTCGCCTCGGGGGCCGGCGGGGTGCGCAGTTCCAGGAAGGTGGCCACCGCGGCCTTCTCGGTGTCCCAGCGGCCGGTGAACTCGGCCGCCGCGGCGCGCAGGGCCTCGGCCTCGGCATTGGCCCCGGCCAGGTCCGCTGGCTCCACGGCCACGCCCTGGCTGGCGTCCCTCTCCAGGGCCGCGATGCGGCGCTCCACGTCGGCCAGGCTGCGCTCCTTGTCCTCCAGGGCCGCGGGCTTGGACGAGAGCAGCACCTTGACCCGGGCGCAGGCGGTGTCCAGGAGGTCCACGGCCTTGTCCGGGAGCAGCCGGCCCGAGATGTAGCGGCCCGCCAGATCGGCCGCGGCGCGCACCGCGTCGTCGCGCACCACCACCCCGTGGTCCGCCTCGTAGCGGGGCTTGAGCCCGCGCAGGATGGTGACCGTCGCCTCCACCGAGGGCTCGTCCAGGCGCACCGGCTGGAAGCGCCGGGCCAGGGCCGCATCCTTCTCGAAATACTTCTTGTACTCGCCCCAGGTGGTGGCCGCGATGGTGCGCAGCTCGCCGCGGGCCAGGGCGGGCTTGAGCAGGTTGGCCGCGTCGCTGCCCCCGGCCTTGTCCCCCGCGCCGATGAGCACGTGGGCCTCGTCGATGAACAGGATGATGGGCGTGGGGCTGGCCTTGACCGCGTCGATCACCGCCTTGAGGCGCTGTTCGAACTCGCCGCGGATGCCGGCCCCGGCCTGCAACAGGCCCAGGTCCAGGGCCAGGATGGACACGTTCTTCAGCACCTCGGGCACATCGCCCTCGGCGATGCGCAGGGCCAGGCCCTCGGCCACCGCGGTCTTGCCCACGCCCGCGTCGCCCACCACGATGGGGTTGTTCTTGCGGCGGCGGGCGAGGATGTCCACCATCTGGCGAATCTCGCGGTCGCGGCCGAACACCGGGTCCATGTCCCCGGCCCGGGCCATGGCCGTGAAGTCGAAGCAGAACTGGGCCAAGGGGCCGGACTGCCGCTCCTCACCGGGCGCTCCGGGCGCGGCCGGAACGCCGGCGGGCGCGGCGGCGCGGGCGGCCCTGTCCTCCACCGAGCCGGAGCACACCGCGGCATAGTCCGCGCGCAGCCGCTCCCGGGACAGGGTGCGCAAATACTCGCCCCAGTCTTCGCCCGCGGCCAGGCCGGGGTTGGCCAAAAACGCCAGGAGCACCGCGCCCGAGCGCACGGTCACGTCCTTGAGTTCGATGGAGGCGATGAGCCAGGCGTCTTGCAAGAGCTCCACCAGGATGGGCGAGAGCACCGGCCGGCCGGCGTTGCCGCGGCGGAAGCCCTCCATGGCGCGCTCCAGGGAGCGGGCCAGGGCGCCCTGGTCCAGGCCGGCGTTGCGCAGGACGTACGCGAAGTCCGAGTCCCCGGCCTCGTTGAGCTTGGCCAGCAGGTGCTCGGGCGTGACCTCGTAGTGGGTCATGGACACGGTGAGGCCGGCCGCGGCCTGCAGCTTGTCCATGCAAAAGGGGTTCAGGCGCTCCACCACGCCCTTCAGATCGGCCTTGTACATGAGAGCGCCTCCCGGGATGGTTAGGAAGTCGTCAGTACCCTGCGACCTTGGCCTTAGCCATGCTCTGGATGGCCTGGGAGAGCAGGTTCTTCAGGGTGTCGGACTGGTTGGACAGGGTGGACAGGAGCTTGCGCACCGCGGCCACCTCCTCCTTGAGCCCGGCCAGGTCCGCGGTGAAGAGCTGCATCTCGTCGGCCAGGGCCGTGTTCTTGGCATGGAACTCGTCCATGGCCCGGCCCATGACCGCCTGCTGCTGGTCCAGCCGGCCGGACAGCTCGGAGAAGGCCCGCCGCACCTCGCCGGTGGCGGTGTCCGGGGTGTCCAGGGCCGCGGCGACCTTGTCCAGGCCGTAGCGCAGGTAGTCGAAGTTCTCGAAGATCTTCTTGGCCTCGGTGAGCATCCCGTCCAGGTGCGTGGCGTGGGTGCGGTTGAGGTCCGCGCCGAAGCCCTCCAGCAGGCGGGACTCCAGGAGCCGGATCTTGGTGTCCAGCCGGGTGTCCAGCCGGTCCTCGGCCTCTGCCGCGCAGCGATCCGCGGCCTTGAGCGCCGCCTCCATCCGCTCCACCAGCGCGCCGGCCGCGGCCTTGAGGTCGCTGGCGCTGCCGGTGAGGGTGGTGGACACCCGCTCCATAAGCTCGTCCTTGGCGATGTTCAGCCGGCGCTCGATGTGCTCCTCCATGGAGCCACGGGAGGCGATGATGCGGGATACCGCCCACACCGCCAACGCACTGAGCAGGATCACCAGGCCGCCTGCGGCGGCCAGGAGCTTCATCACCACAGCCTGGTCCATTCGGTTCCCCCGGGTCTGCCGACCTGGCGATAGACGGTTGCGGACGCCGCTACTGGCAGCGCCGGCGCTGAGCCAACAGCGTGTCGTCGTAGGACTTGATCACGTAGCTGCCGTTGCTGGACGCCTTGTAGGCCGCGCCGGCCTGGTTGGCGTCATCGAATGAGGCGTAGTCGCCGATCTGCACCGCGTACCAGGGCTTGTCCTGGCTGTCGTAGAGCAGCACGATGCAGGGGGAGTAGCCCCGGTTCTTGAGCATGCGCACGGTGGTGTCCGCGTCCTTCTCGTCACGGAAGGAAGACACCTGCACCGAGTGCCGGGTCTTGCCCGAGGGCGGCGGAGCTGGCTCCACCGCGGCCTTGGCCGCGGGCTTGGCCGGGGCCGCGGGCTTGGCCGCGGGCTTGGCGGCCGCAGCCTTGGCCGGGGCCTCGTCGTCGGCCTCGCCGTCGTCCTGCAGGGGGCTCATGGGGAAGTCGGCCTCCATGGCCACCGCCTTGATGCCGTCCCGCTCCAGGAGCTTGGACGCCGCAGCCTGCGCGTCCTCCTGGCTGGCGAAGCCCACGATCCGCACCACGAACCAGGCCCGGTCGTTCTTGCCCTTGACCTCCACCACCGCGGGGTTGAGGCCCTTTTCCTTAAGGCGCTCGGCCTGGTTCACCGCGTTCATCTTCACGGTGAAGGCCCCGGTCTGCACCACGTAGCCCGAGCCCGCGGCCGGGACCGGACGGGCCGGCACCGGGGGCGGCAGGACCGGCGGCGGGACGGCCTTGGCCGGTTCCGGCG
>JAEXTU010000140.1 GCA_023453335.1 Pseudomonadota bacterium
TGCGCAGGAAGATGAGGAAGAGGATCACCAGCTCCAGCAGGAAGAGGATGGCGATCACCCCCACGGTCACCGAGTCCAGGATGATCTCCCGCACCTTGTCGGCGATGGCCTTCTGGGAGAGCTCCACCCGCAGCTCGCCCTCCTTCTGGATGGCCCCTTCCGCGGTGGTCTTGATGAGCGAGACCGTGATGTCCGAGGCGCCGCCGGCCGCGGCGAAGGTGCCGGGCTGCAAGGCCACCGGACCCTTGGCGTTGGCCCGGTAGAGCACCTTGCCGTCCAGGCCCAGGATGCTCATCTCCTCGATCTCCGGGGTCGCGGCCAGGATCTTGGACATGTACACGTCCATCTTGTTCAGCCGCTGCACCGAGAGGCCCTTGGAGAGCAGGTAGTCCACGTCGGACTTGAGCAGCCGGGCCACCTTCTCGGTGTTGGTCCGGGTGATGTCCAGGAAGTTGTCCCGGAAGGACTGCACGTTGTAGAGGGAGTACACGAACTGGGACCCGCCCAGGGCCAGGACCAGGATGAGGTAGAGGCGGAGCTTGGAGAACCGCCCGGGCTCCAGGGACATGACGAAGGTGAGCAGCACCCCGAGCACCGCGGCCGCGGCCAGGGTGATGAAGGCCAGGATGTCCAGATTGTCCCGGATGACCGACTTGAGCCGCGCCTGCACAAGGTCCGCCGGGAAGGCGAAGACCACCGCGCCCTTGACCGTGGCCGCGGCCGCGCCCTGTTCCTGCACCTCGATGGGGAACTCGGTGAAATAGGAGTTCTGCGCCTTGAAGTCCTTGTGCCCGGCGCCCGAGGACTCCAGACTCCGCACGTCGGAGCCGGCCAGATCCGGCCAGCGCTGGCCCACCTGGGCCTCGTCCAGGCTGTAGAGCACCCGGCCGTCGGGGGAGACCACCAGGATGTTGGTCAGGTCGGGCAGGTCGCCCTGCACGTCCTCCATGAGCCGGGTGATGCCGAAGAACCGCTCCAGGGGCTTGCCGTAGCGGATGGACTGGGCCACCTGGGAGCGGAACGCGTTGGCCACGACCTGGTAGCGGGCGATGAGCGAGTTCAGGGAGAGCTTCTCCAGCGAGGAGATGGAGAGCCCGCCGTTGAAGGCCATGGCCAGGACCAGGATGGCCAAGGTGGTCACGAGAAGCTTGAGGCGCGTGGCGGCATGCCCTTTCATGGTTCTGCCCTGGGGTTGGAGGCTCGGGGGGCGGAAAAAACGGGCCTAACGGCCCAGCTTTCTTTATGGTAAAGAAAAGCCAAATCGCAACACAAGTCAACCGGAAAGAGGCCCCCGGCCTCCTCCCTGCCCCGGCCGCCGCTTGACTTTTCCGGCACTTAGGCCCCAAGAATCCCTATGCGCCGGCCCCATGCGCCCGGCGTCAAGAACCATGCGCCACACGCTGTCACACATCTGGGACGTCCGGCCGGGCGAGGGCCGGCCCCTGGTCCTGGGCCTGGCCGCCACCTTCTGCCTGGGCGCGGCGCTCCTCCTGCTCTACGCCGCCTCCCGCGCGGTGTTCCTGACCTACTATCCCTCCAGCGACCTGCCCTACGTCTACGTGGGCGTGGCCCTGGGCACCGTGGCCATGTGGCTCGCCTTCACCCTGTTCGAGCGCCGCCTCTCCCCCGAGGCCCTTGCCGTGGGCACCCTGGCCCTGCTCTGCGCCAGCCTGGCCGGCCTGCGGCTGTGGCTGGCCTCGGACCCGGCGGGCTGGTCGGCCCTGGTCCTGGCGATCTGGTTCGACGTGGCCTACATCCTCTCCGGCCTGGCCTTCTGGGGCCTGGCCAATTCGGTGTTCGACCTGGCCCAGGCCAAGCGTCTCTTCGGGCTCATGGGCGCGGGCGAGTTCCTGGCGGTGTGCCTGGCCGGCTTGGCCACCCCGCTGCTGGCCCGGCTCCTGGGAGCGGAGAACCTGGTGTGGCTGGCCGCCGCCTGGATGGGCGCGGCCCTGGCCTGCACCGCGGCCCTGGGCCGGGCGGGACGCAGCCTGCGCCCGGCCCGGGAAAAGGAGCGCACCCCGGCCGCGGGCCGGCCCGGCCCCCAGTTCGGGGTGGCCTTCTCCGACCGCTACGTGGCGGGCATCCACCTGCTGTGGGCCATCGGCATCGCCGGGCTCTTCCTCACCGACCTCATCCTGAACTCCCAGGCCCAGGCCCACGCGCCCGGGGCCGAGGACATGGCCGGATTCTTCGGCTGGTTCTACGCCTTGGCCGCGGCAGTGGTGCTCCTGCTGCGGGCGGTGGCCGCGGGCCGCATCATCACCGGCCTGGGGTCGGTGAACGCCCTGGTGCTCCTGCCCGGAGCCCTGGCCCTGGCCTGCATGGGAGTCACCACCTCGGCCTCTTGGGCATCGCCGGAGAGCGCCCTGGTCTTCTGGCTGGCGGTGAGCCTCAAGCTCCTGGACTACGTGATCCGCTCCAGCTTCTACCGCCCGGCCTTCATGGTCCTCTACCAGCCCCTGGCCGCGGCCCGCCGCCTGGCGGTGCAGGCCTCGGTGGAGGGGCTGGCCGAGCCGGTGGCGGTGCTGTGCGTGGCCGGCCTGCTCCTGGCCCTGTCCCGGCAGGCGGTCTTCGCCCTGGATGCGGTGAACATCACCTACCTGCTCCTGGGGGTGCTGCTGGTGTGGCTCTTGTGCATCGCCGCGGTGCGCAAGGGCTACAACCGGGTGCTGCTCTTGGCCCTGCGCACCCGCCGCCTGGCCGGGGGCAACGGCCAGGTCGCGGACCGGCAGAGCCTGGCCCTCATCGCCCGCGGCCTGGCCAGCGAGGCCCCGGGCGAGGTGCTCACCGCCATGGACATCCTGGCCCGGAGCGACCCCGATGCCCTGCGGCCGGCCCTGGCCGGGCTGCTCGCCCACCCCGCGCCCGAGGTGGTGCGCGACGCGCTGTCGCGCATCGAGGC
>JAEXTU010000161.1 GCA_023453335.1 Pseudomonadota bacterium
CTTGGGGATCTCGTCGTAGGTGACCTCGCCGATCTTGATGCCGCGCTGCTTGCCGCGGCCGGCCACCGAGAACTTGGTGACCGCGGGGAAGCCCGCATCCAGGAGGGACGCCAGCACTGCATCGGTCTTTTCCGGCCGGACGATGGCTCGAACCATGATCATTGTCGTAACTCCGTAAGGTTTGTGGTTGGCGGGGCGGGCCGGTTAGACTTCCATCAGGCCGTAGTCCATGAGCAGCTGCTCCAGCTCCTCGATGGTCAGGGGCTTGGGGGGCACGAACATCTGGTTGCCGTCGATGGCCTTGGCCAGGTTGCGGTAGTGGTCGGCCTGCTCGTGCTCGGGGCTGAACTCGATGACCGTCTTGCGGTTGATCTCGGCCTTCTGCACCTGGTTGTCGCGGGGCACGAAGTAGATCATCTGGGTGCCCAGCCGCTTGGCCAGCTCCTGGATCATCTCCTTCTCGTTCTCCACCTTGCGGGAGTTGCAGATGAGCCCGCCCAGGCGCACGGCGCCGGACTCGGCGTATTTGCGGATGCCCTTGCAGATGTTGTTGGCCGCGTACATGGCCATCATCTCGCCGGAGCACACGATGTAGATCTCCTCGGCCTTGCCGTCGCGGATGGGCATGGCGAATCCGCCGCACACCACGTCGCCGAGCACGTCGTAGAACGCGTAGTCCAGGCCCTCGGACTCCTCGTAGGCGCCCAGCTGCTCCAGCATGTTGATGGAGGTGATGATGCCGCGGCCGGCGCAGCCCACGCCGGGCTCAGGGCCGCCGGACTCCACGCACCAGGTGTTGCCGTACCCCTTCTTGCGGATCTCCGAGAGCTCCACGTCCTCGCCTTCCTCGCGCAGGGTGTCGAGCACCGAGCGCTGGGCCAGGCCGCCCAGGAGCAGCCGGGTGGAGTCCGCCTTGGGGTCGCAGCCCACGACCATGACCTGGCGTCCCATCTCGGCCAGGCCGGCCACGGTGTTCTGGGTGGTGGTGGACTTGCCGATGCCGCCTTTTCCGTAAATGGCTATCTTGCGCATGTGGTTCCTCCTCACGAGCGGTGTTTGGTTGCGCGCTGACGGACACGACCAGGGCAAGGCCCGTGCCACTGCACAGCGGAACCGGAGAACGTGGCGAAATGCCTGGGTTTCGTGTGAGGAGGGCCGGGGAGAGCCGGCTACCGGCCGCCGGGATGGACGCGACAAAAGTGTGGGGTGCGACACTCGGGGATGTCGCTACCTACCGGCACGGTGGGGAAATGCCTCGGACATCTGCCGGGAATTCAGGCTGTTGCGCAGGGGGCGACACTGGCATTGCGCATGCAGTGTGCAGGACAGGAGGCGGCCATGCTCATCGATTCCACCCTGCGTGAAGGCGAGCAGATGTACGGCGCGTACTTCACCTCCCGCGACAAGGCGGCCATCCTGGCCGGCCTGGGCGAGCTGGGGGTGGAGGAGATCGAGCTGGGCCACGCCGGCCAGGAGGACCTGCCCTGGCTGGTGGCCGAGGCGCGGCGTCTCGCCCCCGCGGCCCGGCTCTCGGTGTGGTGCCCCTGCCGCGAGCAGGATTTGTGCAAGGCCGCCCAGGCCGGGGCGGACCGGGTGAACGTGGGTGTGCCCGCGGGCGACGAGCACCGCGAGAAGCGTCTGGGCGTGTCCCGGGAGGTGCTGAGGCGCCGCCTGGCCGCCCTGGTGCGCGAGGCGCACTGCCTGGGCGTGCCCTACCTGTCCGTGGGCCTGGAGGACACCCCGGGCGCGGACCTGGACTTCGCCCTGGAGCTGGCCGGCGAGGCCCAGGGCCTGGGCGCGGCCCGCATCCGGCTCGCGGACACCGTGGGCCGGCTGGACCCGGGGTCCATGCGGGAGCTGGTCCTGAAGTTCCGGGCTGCCCTGGCCTGCCACCTGGCCGTGCACTGCCACAACGATTTCGGCCTGGCCACGGCCAATGCCTGGACCGCGCTTACGGCCGGGGCGGACTTCGCGGACGCCAGCGTGCTGGGCAGCGGGGAGCGCTCTGGCATCGCGGCTCTGGAGGAGCTGGCCGCGCTCCTGGCCCTGCGCGCGCCCCTGGCCCTGCGCCGGCCCTACGACTTACGGGCCTTGAGCGGCCTGGCCGCGGCGGTGTCCCGCGCGGCGCGCCTCACTGTGCCCCGCACCAAGCCGGTGGTGGGCCAGGACATCTTCGCCGCCGAGAGCGGCCTGCACGTGCATGCCCTGGCCAAGGACCCGGCCCTGTTCGAGCCCTTCCCGCCGGAGACCGTGGCCGGCACCCGCTGCCTGGGCCTGGGCAAGAAGAGCGGCCGCGCCGCGGTGCGCCTGGCCCTGGCCCGGCTGGGCCTGGCCCTGCCCGAGGGGGCCCTGCCCGGCCTGGTGGCCAGCGTGCGCTGCCAGGCCGCCTGCCTGGGCCGCCCCCTCACCGACGCCGAGTTGGAGGTCCTCTCCCGCCAGCACGCCGCCTCCCCCCGCGGCCCGGTGCCCTCGGACCCGGCGCGCAAGCCGGCCCCGGCCGGGCACGGCCGATCCTGAACCGGTTCCGGCGCC
>JAEXTU010000170.1 GCA_023453335.1 Pseudomonadota bacterium
GAGCCCGGCTGGACCGTCTGGGACCTCTACTGCGGCTCGGGCGGCCTCACCCTGTACGCGGCCAAGCGCTGCCACAAGGCCGTGGGCTTCGAGTCCGACCCCCGCGCCGTGGCCGACGCCCGCGCCAACGCCGCGGACAACGGCCTACCCAACTGCGAGTTCCACGCGGTGGACGTGTTGCACGCCCTGTCCCAGGCTCCCTACCCACCCGACGCGGTGATCCTCGACCCGCCGCGCAGCGGCATGCACCCGGACGGGCTCAAGGAACTCCTGCGCCTGGGGCCCAAACGCATCATCTACGTGTCCTGCAACCCCGCCACCCTGGCCCGGGACCTGGCCGCGCTCCAGGAGCGCTACGCCCTCACCGCGGCCCAGCCTGTGGACCTCTTCCCGCACACCCCGCACATCGAGTGCGCCGCCAGCCTGGACCGGTTGAAATAATCCGGCATCCCGGCTACAACCCAACCCCACGCAACCAAAGATCCAAAGGAGCACACCATGGACTTCATGTGGTTCGTCGGCGGCATCATCATCGTCGGCATCGCCCTCTTCTTCATCAAGCAGAGCGCCCAGCAGGGCGACTAGCGGAAGAAACGAGAGGGGAGAGGGAACCTCCTTCTTGAGAAAGAAGGGGGTTCCCTCTCCCCTCTCGCAATTCTTCATCCCCACCCTCCCCGCACGCTTCGTCCGGGGGGCTGCCCTCTCCCATACGAACACGCCGCAGGCAGGGCCATGCGGTGCAGCCGCGTTGCTTTCTGGCCGCGCTGCAAGGGAGGCGGGGAGCCTCCCTTTTGTCGGAGTCCGGGGCAGCGCCCCTGAAAATGAAAACGGGCGACCCGAGGACCGCCCGCTGATGGATCGGGGGCGTGGAGAGGGTCTAGTCCTGCTCCTTGAGGTGGTTGACCAGGCGCTGCAACTCCGCAGCCTGGCGGGCCAACTCCTCGATGGCGTCGCGGGACTGGCCCAGGGTGTCGGCGCTCTCGGAGGCGATGCGGTTGATGTCCTCCACCGAACGGTTGATCTCCTCGGAGGTGGCGGACTGCTGCTCGGCCGCAGTGGCGATGCCGCGGATCGTGTCCGAGGCCACCTCCACCCCGGTGACGATCTCGCCCAGCACCTCGCCGGCCTGGCCGGCCAGTTCGATGGTCTTGCCCAGGGCCTCCTCGGCCGCGTGGCGCTTGGTCACCGTGGCGGAAACCGATTCCCGGATCCCGGCGATGGCGTCGCCCACCTCCTTGGTGGCGGTCATGGTCTTCTCGGCCAGCTTGCGCACCTCGTCGGCCACCACCGCGAAACCCCGGCCCGCGTCGCCGGCCCGGGCAGCCTCGATGGCCGCGTTCAGGGCCAGCAAGTTGGTCTGGTCCGCGATGTCGGTAATCACGTTCATGACCTGGCCGATGGACTGGGCCTTGGTCGCCAGTTCGTCCATGACCACCGAAAGCTCCATGGTGTTGGCCTGCACCGAGGTCACCGCCTCGATGGTGCGGGCCATGATCGCCTTGCCCTGCTCGGCCTTGCCCCTGGTTTCATCGGCATTGCCCGAGGCCTTGGAGGTGTTGTTGGCCACCTCGAGCACGGTGGCGTTCATCTCCTCCATGGCCGTGGCGGTGGAGGCCACCCGGTTGCGCTGCTCCTCGGCGCCGCGGGCCACCTGCTCCATCTGGGCGCTCAGCTCCTGCGCCGCAGAGGAGGTGCGCTCCACCACCCCTTCCAGTTTCATCGCAGCGTCCAGCCGGCCCTCGATGGACGCCCGCTCGGCCATGGCCTTGGCCGCGGTGGCCTCTTCCGAGGCCTTGCAGGCTAGGTCAGCCTGTTGCAGGGCTTCGGCCTTGCGCGCCTCGATCTGGGCGAAGCCCTCCTTGAGCTTGTCGCGCATCTCGCGCATGGCGGAGAACACGCCGCAGTCCTTGCGGCCGCGCCTGCAGGCCATGTCCACGTCCAGGTCGCCGGAGGCGATGCGGCGGGCGACCTCGGCCACGTCCGAGGGCTCGGCCCCGAGCTGGGCCATGAGCGAACGGACCACGAAGATAGCCACCAACACACCGACCGTGATGGAGATGCCAAGCAGGACCCACTGCAAGGTCAGGCCGGTGGCGAGTTCACCCTTGAGGGTCTGCAGGTTGGCGGCGGCTTCGGCTGTTTGTTCCTCGATGAACGGGTCCAGGGTCTTGGTTAAATCATCAGTTGCGGAGTCGAAGCGCTCCATGAGCGCGTTGCCTGCTTCCACCCCGTCCTTCACGTAGACTTCGGCCATCTTGTGGCCCATGCTGTGCATGGTGTCGAAAGCCTTCACCACCCCGGCCACCCGGTCCAGGGCCTTCTGGTCCTGCTCCCGGGCATACATGGCCTTGAACTTGTCCGCGTCGGCGTGGAACTTGTCCGCGGCTTCCTGGGCGTCTTTGTATCCGTCGAGGCTGTGGGTGGCGGACACGTCGGTGAGGAACTGCTGGACCTCCACGGCCTGGAGCTTCATGTCCGCGGCCACCAGGGCGAAGGGCACGCTCTCCTGCCGGGCCTGGTCGGCCATGCGGTCTGCCTCGCCCAGCCTGGACTCCATGAGCAGAGTGCTCACGACCATGAGGACGAACACCAACCCGAATCCCAGCCACAACTTGGCCGCCACCTTGAGCTTCATGGCAATCTCCCTGCAAATTCAAAGGGTACTACCTCATCCATCATACACCTTTTCCATCGTTTGTCATCATCCGTTTTCTCTGTTTCCGACTCCTCT
>JAEXTU010000271.1 GCA_023453335.1 Pseudomonadota bacterium
CGGCAAGATACGGGCGGACCTGGAAGCCAAGGGCCAGACCATCGGCCCCATGGACCTCCTCATCGCCGCCCATGCCGTGAGTGGAGGATTTACGCTGGTGACGGGGAACGGGAGAGAATTCCAACGAGTACCACAGTTACCAATTGAACATTGGGCACCCATTAGTAATATTAGATAATATAGTTATATTACGGGCTACGTTAGCCATGAAGAATAATATATTGGGGAAGGACATTCTAGAACACCCAGAGCAAATGGGCGAATTTATCAATTTTTGTGTCGATAAAGTTCAAGAAGAAATAACTTCAGAACACCCGGATGACCATGAAAAAATTTATGTATTTTGTGAAGGCTTGAGACTGATTAACGCCGAGAATGTTCAAAGTGTATTTGAATTTTCTGAATCTCCCATTGAATTGTTACTAATAAATTCACTATTGATAATGTTTTTAAAGCAACATTATCCAATAATAGTCACGCGCCATATCAATAAGTTGCCTTGTGACATCAAAGAATTAAAAAAATATTTAATGAACTTAACGGATTTTACTGAATGGTATTATAATAAATTCAAAACATGGGATGGCATTGACGATTACTTAGAAAATGAGGTGCTATCGGGAAAGATGGAAAACGATGAAAGACACTGGATTAAAAGACATATTTTGCTATATGAATGGCTTGATTACAAAAAAGCGATCCACTTGACCATGCAGCCCCGACTAAATGAAATAACAATTAATAACAAGAACATTAGGCCAGACTTATTAATCTGGACACCATCTAGAAATGACATTAATATTATCGTAGAATGTGATGGCTATAAATATCACTCGTCAAAAAAATCTTTTACTAATGACCGGAAGAGGGACAGAGTATTAAAAACTCAAGGGTTTGATGTATTGCGTTTTTCTGGATATGAGATTTTCCATACTCCGGTGCAATGTGCAACGGATTTATTTAATTACATAGACAACATCTACGGATGGCAACAATACTAAATCAATATCATATGATAAAAATCCCCGTATAATAGCAATGAAAAGGCCGCCTCACGGCGGCCTTTTCATTTCGCTTCGCGGCTCCCCTATTCCAGGCCCGCGGCCTTGCGGTCCGGCACGGCGTAGAGTTCGCCGCCGTGGCAGTCGTTGATGACCAGGAGAGGGAAGTCCTGGACGGTCAGCTCGCGGATGGCCTCGGGGCCGAGATCGTCGTAGGCGATGACCTTGGCCGCGGTGATGCACTGGGACAGGAGGGCGCCCGCTCCGCCGGTGGCGCCGAAGTAGGCGGCCTTGTGCTCCTTGAGCGCGGCCTTCACCGCGTCGCTGCGCTTGCCCTTGCCGATGGTGCCCTTGAGCCCCAGGCTGTGCAGCCGGGGGGCGTAGGTGTCCATGCGGTAGCTGGTGGTGGGGCCGGCCGAGCCGATGGGCCGGCCCGGAGGCGCGGGGCTGGGTCCCACGTAGTAGATGAGCGCGCCCTTCAGATCGAAGGGCAGGGTCTCGCCCTTGTCCAGGGCGTCCACCAGGCGCTTGTGCGCCGCGTCGCGGCCGGTGTAGATGGTGCCGGTGATGTAGACCACGGCGCCGGTCTTGAGCTTCTCGATGTCCGCGTCGGTGAGCGGGGTGGTGAGGCGGTGTTCGGCCATTAGAGTTCCACCTCCATGTGCCGGATGCTGTGGCACTGGACGTTCACGGCCAGGGGCAGGCTGGCCAGGTGGCACGGGGCCTTGGCGATCTTGACCCCCAGGCAGGTGGTCTTGCCGCCCAGGCCCATGGGGCCGATGCCCAGCTTGTTGATGGCCTCCAGCAGCTCGGCCTCCTTGGCCGCCAGGTCCGCATCCGGGTTCACGTCGTCCAGGTGGCGCAGGAGCGCCTTCTTGGCCAGGATGGGCGCGTACTCGAAGGTGCCGCCGATGCCCACCCCGATCATGACCGGCGGGCAGGGGTTGGGGCCGGCCTCGGCCACCCGCTCCACCACGAAGTTGCGGATGCCCTTCCAGCCCTGGGCCGGGGCCAGCATGGTGACCCGCGACATGTTCTCCGATCCTCCGCCCTTGGCCATGAACGCAATTTTGAGCCCGTCGCCGGGCACCAGGTCGAAGTGGATGATGGAGGGGGAATTGTCCCCGGTGTTCTTGCGGGTGAAGGGGTCGCAGGAGGACTTGCGCAGGTAGCCGTCGCGGTAGCCGTCGATCATGCCCTGCTCCACGGCCTGGCGCAGGCTGCCGCCCTCGACCTTCAGGTCCTCGCCCACTTCCACGAAGAACACCGCCAAACCGCAGTCCTGGCACAGGGGCAGGCCGCTCGACTCGGACAGAGCCGAGTTCTCGCGCAGTTGCCGGAATATCTCCTTGGCCGAGGGCAGTTCCTCCGCGGCCTCGGCTGCGGCAAAGGCCGCCTTCACGTCGTCGGGCAGGCGCACGCTGGCCTCCCGGATCATGGCCGACACCTTGGCGGAGATGTCGCTCGCTTGCAGGGTACGCACCGTTTTCTCCTTACTTCTTCTTGCCGGGCAGGAAGTTCTTGAGGGCGGCGAAACCCATCTTGCGGCGCAGGAAGCCTAGCTGGTCCTGGAGGGGCAGCTCCTTGGGGCAGACGTCCTCGCAGCCCAAGAGGCCCATGCAGCCGAACACGCCCTCGTCCGAGCCGATGACCTCGAAGTACTCGCGGTCGGTGCGCTCATCGCGGGGGTCGATGACGAAGCGGGCCACGCGGTTGAGCGTCACCGCGCCCAGGAAGTCCTGGCGCATGCGGGCCGTGCCGCAGCCGGCCACGCAGCAGCCACACTCGATGCAGCGCTCCAGCTCGTAGATATCCTCGGCCAGGGCGTTGTCCATGCGCTCTTCCAGGGCCGTGGGGTCGAAGGTCTTGTCGGTGTGGATCCAGGACTCCACCTTCTGGTACATCTCCCGAAACCAGGTCCCGGTGTCCACGGACAGGTCGCCCACCAGCTTGAACACCGGCAGGGGCAGGAGGGTGATCTCCTCGGGCAGCTCTTTCGTCTTGGTCTTGCAGGCCAGGCCGGGCCGGCCGTTGATGAGCATGCCGCAGGCCCCGCAGATGGCGGCGCGGCAGCAGAAGTCGAACTGGAGCGAGGGGTCCTGCTCCTCGCGGATGAGATTCAGCGCGATGAACAGGGTCATGGACTCGGTCTCGGGCAGCAGGAAGGTGTCCATGTGCGGGACCGAGGCCGCATCCTGCGGGTTGTAGCGGAAGATGTGGAATTTCAGGGTGCGGGCCATGGCTACTTGCCCTCCTTGGCCGACGTGGGGGCCTTCGCGGGGGCCGGCGCGGGCTTGATGTCCTTGGGATCGGCCGGGATGATGGTGCCGCCGCCGTAGCCGCGGTCCCCGGGCGGGATCTCGAAGTGGGGGGACACCGCCTCGTAGTCCAGGGTGGGCAGGTCCGCGCCCGGCTCCCAGGTGGCCAGGGTGCGCTTCAGCCAGTCGCGGTCGTTGCGCTCGGGGTAGTCCTCGCGGGCGTGGGAGCCGCGGCTCTCGGTGCGGCGCAGCGCGCCGTAGGCCACGCACAGGGCCAGGCGCACCATGCCGTCGATCTTGAGCGCCAGGGATAGTTCGGGGTTGGCCCCCAGGCCGTTGGACTTGAGGCTGACCTTCTTGGCCCGCTCGTGGATCTCCTGGAGCTTGAACACCGCCTGCTCCAGGCCGTTCTGGTTGCGGAAGATGCCCACGCCCTCCATGAGGGCGTCCTGCATGGCGTCGCGCACCTTGTACACGTTCTCGCCGCCGCGGCTGCCTCCGACCAGGGCCTTGATCCGCGCCTCGCAAGCCCGGGTGGCCTCGCTGACCGCCGCGGTCTTGAACTCGGTCTCGTAGCCCTTGAGGAACTCCACCAGCTTGGAGCCCACGATGCCGCCGGCCACCACGGTCTCGGCCAGGGAGTTGCCGCCCAGGCGGTTGAACCCGTGCATGTCCCAGCAGGCGGCCTCGCCGGCGCTAAACAGACCCCTCAGCCCGTAGGCAGCGCCGTCCTTGTTGGTGCGCACCCCGCCCATGGAGTAGTGCTGCACCGGCCGCACCGGGATGAGCCCGGTGACCGGGTCCACACCCAGGAAGTTCTGGCAGATCTCGTCCACCTCGCGCAGCTTGGTGCGGATGTGCTTCTCGCCCAGGTGCCGGATATCCAGCCACAGGTGGTCGCCGTAGGGGCTCTTCACGCCCTTGCCCTCGCGGATGTGGTGCACCATCCAGCGGGACACCACGTCGCGGGAGGCCAGCTCGGCCTTGGCCGGCTCGTAGATGTGCATGAACCGCTCCTGGTTCACGTCCAGGAGGGTGCCGCCGTCGCCGCGGCAGCCTTCGGTCACCAGGATGTAGGTGGGCACGATGCCGGTGGGGTGGAACTGCACCGCCTCCATGTTGCCCATGGGCACCACGCCGGTGTCCAGGGCGATGATGTGCCCGCCGCCGTCGTTGATGACCGCGTTGGTGGACTCGCGGTAGATGCGGCCGAACCCGCCCGAGGCGATCATGGTCGCCTTGGCCAGGTAGACCCGCAGGTTGCCGGTCTTCAGGCAGCGCACCACCGCGCCCATGCAGGTCTCGCCGTCGTGGATCAGGGCGATGGCCTCCACCTTGTCGTGGACCTTGACCCCCAGCTTGGCGGCCACGTTGTCCATGGTGTAGAGCTCGGTGTGGCCGGTGCCGTCCGAGGTGTAGCAGGTGCGCCACTTGGCGGTGCCGCCGAAGGAGCGGGCGGTGATGAGCCCCTCCTTCTCCTTCAGCTCCTCCTTCTCGAACTTCTCGCCGCCCTTGAAGTAGAAGGACTTGCCTGCGACTACCCGGTTCCAGGGCACGCCCCAGAAGGCCATCTGGCGCATGGCGATGGGTGCGTTGTCGCAGAACAGCCGGGCCACCTCCTGGTCGCAGCCCCAGTCGGAGCCCTTGACCGTGTCGGTGAAGTGCACGTCCGGGGAGTCGCCCGCGCCCATGGCGCAGTTGCCGAGCGCGGCCTGCATGCCGCCCTGGGCGGCCGAGGAATGGGAACGCCGGGCCGGGACCAGGGAGAGACAGATCACGTCGAAGCCGGCGCTGGCCGCCTCGATGGCCGTGCGCTCGCCGGCCAGGCCCGCGCCGATGCACAGGAAGTCGGTGACATAGGTTTCGATCATGGCGGCCTCCTAGTGCACCACGGTGAGGAAGAGGAAGCGGAGCAGGGTCAAGAGGCCGATGGACACGAACACCAGGGTCAGGCCGTTCTCGAAGCGCTTGGCCTTGGAGCGGTCCTTGCGCTTGATGAAGCCCCACTTGACCCCGATGCGGTAGAACCCGATGCCCACGTGCAGCTCGACCATGGGGAGCAGGCAGAGGTAGAGCAGCAGCCACCAGCCGCCCTGGATGCGCAGCGCGCTCTTCTCGGCGGTTATGGGCAAGTCGGTGAGCACGGTCCACATGTGGATGCACCCCAGGATCAGGACGACCAGGGCGGTGCCCACCTGGATGAGCCACAGCCAGGTGTCGGTGTGGCGCATCAGCTTGGAGTGCTTCCAGAAGGTGGTCAGCTCGGCGAACCGGAAGGGCATCTTCCGGGCGGCCAGCAGGAAGTGGAAGAGCAGCGTCGCGCCGATGAGCGGGCCGCCCACCTGGGCCATGTAGGAGACTTCGAAGAAGTGGGCCAGGGCGTTCATCACCCCGGGGCCGAGGATCACGCTGGACACCAGGATCATGTGCGACCACATGAACAAGACCAACCCCGCCCCGGTGAGCATCTGCAGCACATCGAGCCAGGCCGAGGTGCGCGTCGGGCGGGCGACGTGCAGGGTGGAATCCACAACGGACATGGGCGCCTCCAATGAGATGTGAAAAAATCGGCCGGGCCAGTGCGCCCGGCCGAAACCAGCGATGCGGAACAGCCTCTCTTGGCTTTTCAGGCAGGGTTTGTCAATGCGGAAAGCGGCCTGGTTTCTTCGCCTACTGCCCGGAAAGCTTGTGGATTATGCCGTCCATGTATCCCAGCCAGTTTCCCACCCCGGCCACCACGGCCATGACGATCTCATAGATGAGGAAGAGCAGGAGCGGGAAGAAGGTGGAGGGCCACGACCAGTCCAGCACCCGGAAGGCCCGCAGCACGATGACCACCCCGGCGAACCCCAGCAGCGCGAGGCCCAGGATATCGAACACGGTCATGGCGGACTCCTCTCCGGCAGCGGCCGGGGTTCAGCGCAACTACCCGATGCCGTTCCAGTCCAGGCCCACCCTCTAGACCTCCAGCTCGAGCCCCACCGGGCAGTGGTCAGACCCCATGACCTCCGGGGCGATCCAGGCGGCCTTGACCTTGGGGCGCAGTTCCTCGGACACGAAGAAGTAGTCGATGCGCCAGCCCACGTTCTTGGCCCGGGCGCTGAACCGGTAGCTCCACCACGAGTAGTGGTCCGGGCCGGGCTCGAACAGTCGGAAGGTGTCCACGTAGCCCGCGGCCACGAACTTGTCCAACCAGGCCCGCTCGATGGGCAAAAAGCCCGAGGTCTTTTCGTTCTGTTTGGGGTTCTTGAGGTCGATCTCTTTGTGCGCGGTGTTGAAGTCGCCGCAGACCACGATGGGCTTCTTCCTGCGCAGCTCCTGGGCGTACTCCAGGAAATGGTCGTAGTAGCGCAGCTTGAAGTCCAGGCGCTCGTCCCCGGACTGGCCGTTGGGGAAGTAGATGTTGAACAGCCAGAACCCCGGGTACTCGCACAGGATGCTGCGGCCCTCGCCGGCAAAGGCCGGGTCGGGCAGGCCCAGAGTCACCGACAGGGGCCGGGCCGCGGTGCGGAAATAGGTGGCCACCCCGGAGTATCCCTTCTTCTTCTTGGAATGGTTCCAGGCCAGGTCCCAGCCCGCGGGCGGGGCCTGGTCCGCGGGGTCCAGCTGGGCCAGCTCGGCTTTGGTCTCCTGGAGGCAGACCACGTCCGCGCCGCAGTTCGTGAACCAGTCCCAGAACCCCTTGCCCAGCACGGCCCGGAAGCCGTTCACGTTCCACGACAGCAGCTTCATCTAGGCCCCCACCGCCTTGAGCTCCGCCACCAGTCGGCCCTGCGTGAGCCCGACCAGGGCGTAGCCGCCCGCGGCCAGGGGGCCGGGGTTGATGACCGTGGTGGGTCCCAGGGTGTCGGTGCTGCGCGCCTCGTGGATGTGGCCCGAGAGGCAGACCGCGGGCGCGACCCGCTCTACGAAGGCGCGCACCGCCTGGCTGCCCACGTGCATGCCGTTGGGGAGCCGGTCCGCGGCCGTGCCGTGCGGCGGGTCGTGCGGGGTGACGATGAGGTGCTGGAAGCCCTTGGCCTGCTCGTAGGCCGTATCCAGGAACCCGCCCAGCTCCGCGTCGGGGATCTCGCAGGGAGTGCTGAAGGGCGTGGGCGTAGAGCACCCCGCGCCCAGCACCCCCACCCCGTGCCCCAGGTCGTGGACCCGGGCGTGCAGGGAGATGCCCTGCTCCTCCAGCCATACGGCCAGGTCCCAGATGTCCATGTTGCCGATCTGGGCCAGGACGCGTGGGTTCTGCTCTTGCACGGCCGCGATGATGCGCTTGCCCTGCTCCAGGCTGCCCCGGGTGGTGAGGTCGCCGGTGACCAGCACCGCCGCAGCCCCGGCCAGCCCGGGGATGCGGCGCACGTTGTCCACGCTGCCGTGGATGTCGCCGAAGCCGATCCAGTACGCGTCGTATCCGTCCATAGGGTATGAACTCCCAAAAAGGCGTTGCCAGTTCTGAGGCCTTCAGCCTAGAGAAATGGAGGACAACTGCAAGCCTTTTCTGGAGGTCCCGTGGCCGCAAACCCCAAGGCCGCGCTGCGCGCGGAGCTGCTCGCCCGGCGGCGGTCCCTGCCCCCGGGGGAGGCGGAGCTGCTCGGCGCGCGCATCTGCGGCCGGCTGCGCGCCCTGCCCGCCTGGGCCAGGGCCCGGGAGGTGCTCCTGTACGCCCCGGTGCGCGGCGAGGTGGACGTGCTGCCCCTGCTGGCCGAACTCTGGAAGCGCGGGGGGCGGGCGCTGTTGCCCCGCTGCCGGCCCGGCGGTGCGGGCGAGCTGGACCTGGCCTGCTGCACCTGCCTGGAGGAGCTGGCCCCGGGGGCCTACGGCATCCCGGAGCCCGACCCCGGCGCCTGCCCGGCCCTGGAGGACTTCGCCCCGGACCTGGCCCTGGTACCGGCCGTGGGCCTGGACCGCAGCGGGGTGCGGCTGGGGCACGGCGCGGGCTACTACGACCGGCTCTTGGCCCGTCCGGGCATGGCCGGCGCGCTCCTGGTGGCCCCGGCCTACGGCTTCCAGGTGCGGGACCGCCTGCCCGCCGACCCCTGGGACCGGCCCATGGACGTGATCGTGACCGAGGACGAGACCCTGTGGACCGCGCAGCGCGCGGCTGGAGAATAAGATGCCCAGACGACCCATCGCCCAGCGCATCGCCTGGCTCCTGGACCTGGCCCGGGAGCACGGGCAGGAGTTCGCCGCGGCCGAGGCGGTGCTCGCCCGGCAGCGGCACCGCGCCCTGCACCCCACCGCCATCCTGGCCCTCAAGTGCATGGACGGCCGCATCCACCTGCCCTACGCCACCGAGACCCCGCAGGGCGTGATCGAGCCCATCCGCAACCTGGGCGGCATGTTCGACCTGGGTTGGCCCTACCTGGGCGAGGTGCTCACCGACGCGGTGGCCCGGGCCGTGGCCCAGGGCCGGCGCACCCTGATGCTCCTCACCTATCACTTCTCCAAGGGCGACCCGCACCGCGGCTGCGCCGGGTTCGGCAACGACACCGCCGGCGCGCTGCGCCATGTGTACGGGGTGCGCACCCAGGTGGAGCAGGTCTTCGGCAAGGAGCACGGCACGGTCTACCCCCTGGTGGTGGGCTTCGAGACCGACGAGGACGCGCTCATCCTGCACGGCCCGGGGCACGGACCTGGGCCCGGCCCGGACGGCATGCTGAACCTAGCCGAGGAGGCCGACGCCAACCCCGACCGCCTGGGCGCGGGACTGGCCGCCCTGCTCCCAGACATGCCCGGCCCCATGCGTGCGGACCTACTGCCCCTGGTTCTGGGCAACGTGCGGCACATCGCCGAGATCCGCGCCCAGCGCCGCGCCCCCACCCTGGAGCACACCGAATGGGCCATGTGCGTGGGCCGGGGCTTCGACTTCCTGCACGAGCCGGGCATCGCCCTCATCGTGGGGCCGTACAGCCCGGACCTGGCCGACCCGGTGCGCAAGGCCGCGGCCATCATCCGCCACAACATGGAGCAGGGCCGCATCCCGGACGACGGGTTTCTGCTCCTGGCCTCCACCCCCTGGCGGGAGCCCGGGCCGGACCGCGCCCGGGCCGAGCTGAAGAGCCGTTTTGTTTACGATTTCACCGCCGGGGTCATCGCCCAGGTGGCCCCGGGCCAGGCCCGCAAGATGGTGGGCGTGGGCGCGGTGCTGCCCTGGGACACCCGGCATCTGGAGATCATCCACGGCCCGGTTGCGCCGGACAGGGGACGGTGAGCGCCATGACCGACGCACTGCGCCTCATCCCCTTCGCCTTCCCGGGCGCGCCCCGGGTGCGCTGCGCCTTCACCACCCGCAGCGGCGGAGCCTCCCGCGGCCCCTTCGGCGCGGGCAACATCTCCTTCGACGTGGGCGACGACCCCCAGGCGGTGATGGCCAACCGCCTGGCCCTGCGCGAGCGTCTGGGCTTCCGGGGGTGGCGGGAATGCCGCCAGGTGCACGGCCCCGAGGTGGTGTTCGACCCCGAACCCGGGGAACTGCTCCAGACCGAGACCCGGGAGGGGGACGGACTGGCCACCAACCAGCCCGGCCTGGCCCTGGCCATCAAAACCGCGGACTGCCAGCCGGTGCTCCTGGCGCACAAGAGCGGGAAGTACGTGGCCGCCCTGCACGTGGGCTGGCGGGGCAACGTGCTGGGCCTGCCCCACAGCGGGGTCGCGCAGTTCTGCGCCACCTACGGCCTGGACCCGGCCGACGTGTACGCGGTGCGCGGCCCCAGCCTGGGACCCGGGGCAGCGGAGTTCACCAACTTCGAGGCCGAGTTCGGGGACCGCTTCGCCTCCTGGTACGACCCGGAGGCCAGAACCGTGAACCTCTGGCGCCTCACCCACTGCCAGCTCCTGCAGGCCGGCCTGAAGCACGAGCACATCTTCGCCCTGGACCTGTGCACCTGGGAGCTGGCCGGCGAGTTCTTCTCCTACCGAAGGGACAAGGTCACGGGACGGATGGCGAGCGTGATCTGGATCGAGGGGTGAGGCCGCTGCGCTCTCCAGCCTACTCGTAGTGCGTCCACATCCTGAGAATCTTGACCTTCTTCACGGCCTCCAGCACCTCGTAGACCAGGCGGTGCTGGATGTTGATGCGGCGGGAATAGGCTCCGGCGAGGTCGCCGAGGAGTTTCTCGTAGCGGGGGGGCATGGCGAAGGGGTCTTGGCGCAGGAGATCGAGGAGCTTGTCGACCTTGGGACGCAGGCCCGCGGCCTCGATCTTCTTGGCGTCCTTGAGGGCCTGCTTGGTGAAGAACAGCCGCCAGAGGCTCACCAGGGCGAGCCCTCGACGCACTCGTCCAGGGGCGTGGCCAAGCCCTCACGCACGGACTCGCGCATGCCGGGCACAGAGAGCAGGTACAGGGTCTCGGTGATGGCCCTCCAGTCGTCCTCTGACACCAGGAAGGCCGAACCGTGCTTGCCGCGTATCTCCACAGGCTCGTGGGAGTCCTGCACCTGGCGGAGAAGATTGTATAAATCAGCTCGGGCCTGGGTGGCGTTGACCGATTGCATTGGGAGTCCTCCGTACGGAATACCGTACGCATGCGGCGCAAAAAGTCAAGGCGTCACGATTTCTAAACAATTCGGCTTGATACGCTAGTATCTACCCCAGACACTGCCTGAGCACCCGCAGGGCGTTGCCGCCGAAGAAGGCGGCGAGGTCGTCGCGGGGCATGCCGGCGGCGGTGAGGGCCGCGGCGAGCTGGCGCAGGTCGCGCCAGCTTGTGTAGCCGTCCACGTAGGCGGGCAGGTGGCCGCCGCTGTCCGTGCCCAGGCACACGGCCTGCGGCCCCAGGCGGTCGCGCATCTCCAGAATGTCCTTGGCCCAGGCCGCGAAATCCCTGGATTCGCTGCGGCCCCCGGCCGAGACCCAGCTCCCCACCAGCCCGCCGGCCTTGGCCACCCACTCCATCTCCTCCCAGGTGCGGCGGCGTCCGCAGTGCGCGGCCTCGGCCGCCGTGTTCCGGCCGCAGGGGCCGGTGTGCGAATCCACCACCGGCTTCGTGGCCACGGCCAGCACGTCGCGCAGGGTCTCGGCGCTGGCATGGGCCACGTCCACCAGCATGCCCAGGACCTCCATGCGCGCCACCACCGCCCGGCCGAACTCGCTCAGGCCGTGCCGCTGGGGCCCGGGATTGGCGGAATTGGGCCGGGCGTACATGATGTCGCCCAAGGCGTTGTTGCGGTAGTGGACCAGGGTGATGATCCGCACCCCCAGGGCATAAACTTCGTCCACCCGCTCCACCTTGCCCTCCAGGGGGTCGCCGCCCTCGATGGCCAGGAGCGCCCCGGCCCGCGCCGCACCCGGGCCGGGGATGTCGGCCACGGTCCGGACCAGGCCCGCCTCGCCCCGGCCCACCGGCCCCCGGAGCACGCCGCCCAGCTTCTCCTTGACGTTCTCGTACTCGGTGCGGTCGCCCTTGCCCCGGGACCAGACGGAGTCGCCCACCGCGGCGTAGCAGGCCGCGCTGACCCCGGCCGGGGCCAGGTCCGCGGTGCGGGCCACCCCGTCGCCGAGGCCCGTGTCCGGATGGGCGTGGATGTCGATGACCGGGATCCCGGCCAGGGGGTCCGGCCCGTCCGCCCAGGCCAGATTTGGCAAAGCCAGGCCCGGCCAGGCGCAGGCCGCCGCCCCGGCCGCGGCCAGGCGCAGGAAGTCCCGGCGGCGCAGGCCGCCCCGGACCGGACCGAGGGACCCGGAAACCCGTTGCCGTGAGCGACTCCCAGTCATGCTGGCTCCTGCCTGGGCCAGGCCTCCGCGCCGCGCCGCGGGGAGCGGTTCCCGGTTGTCAGGCGGCGTCACCGCCGATGCCGAACCCCTTGAGCTTGCGCGAGAGGTAGCTGCGCTCCAGGCCGATGGCCTCGGCCAGCTTGGAGATGTTGCCGCCGAACTCCTTGAGCTTGGCGGCCAGGAAGGCGGCCTCCCAGCGGCCGCGTTCGTCCTTGAAGTCCACCGGCCCGGCAGGGGCGGCCGGGGCGCCGGCCGCTGCGGCCCCGCCCCGGCCGGCTAGGTCCGGGGGAAGGTCCGCCGGGGTGATCTCCCGGCCCCGGCCCACGATCATCATCCGCTCCACGAAATTCTTGAGTTCGCGCACGTTGCCCGGCCAGGCGTGGCGCTTGAGCGCCTCCACCGCCGCGGGGCTGAAGGACACCGGTAGGTTGGGGTTCTTGCGGCCCAGCTCGGCCACGAAGTCGGCGATGAGCAGGGAGATGTCCTCGGCGCGCTCACGCAGGGGCGGCACGTGCAAGGGGAAAACCTTGAGCCGGTAGTAGAGGGCCTCGCGAAACCTGCCCTGGCGCATCTCCTCCTGAAGGTCCTTGTTGGACGCGGCGATGACCCGCACGTCCACGGTGATGGTCTTGCGGCCGCCCACCCGCTCGAACTTCTGCCCCTGGAGGATACGCAAAATCTTGGCCTGGGTCTTGAGGCTCATGTCCCCGATCTCGTCCAGGAACAGGGTGCCCTTGTGGGCCAGCTCGAACTTGCCGGGCCAGGAGTCCTCGGCCCCGGTGAAGGCCCCCTTCACGTGGCCGAAGAGTTCGCTCTCGATGAGCTCCTCGGGGATGGCCGCGCAGTTCACCGCCACCAGGGGCCGGTCCGCGCGCCGGGACTTGGCGTGGATGGAGCGGGCCACGATCTCCTTGCCGGTGCCGTTCTCGCCGGAGATGAGCACCCAGGCGTCGGCCGGGGCCACCTGCTCCACCTGGGCGCGCAGGGCCTCTATGGCCGAGGAGCGGCCGGTGAGGTCCGCCACCAGGTCGGCCTTGATCCGGGTGCGCAGGGCCTCGATCTCCTGGCGCGCGGCCGAGAGCTGCACCGCCTTGGAGGCGCAGAGCAGGACCTTCTCCAGTGACAGGGGCTTCTCGATGAAGTCGGTGGCCCCCTTCTTCACCGCGGAGACCGCGGTCTCGATGTTGCCGTGCCCGGAGATCATGATCACCGGCAGGTCGCGGGACCGCTCCCGGATGCATTCCAGCACCTCCAGGCCGTCCATGCCCGTGAGCCAGATGTCCAGGAGCACCAGGTCCGGGGTCAGGGTCTCCAGGAGCTCCAGGGCGGCCTCGCCGCTCTCGGCCTCCAGGACCTCGCAGCCCTCGTCCTCCAGGATGCCGCGCAGGGAAAAACGGATGTCCTGCTCGTCGTCCACCACCAAGACCTGGGCGTCCACGCGTCCTCCTCGCAATGCTTGGGGAAATCCCGTTCCCGTTGGATATCATCCGGGGTGTGGAGAAGGCAACGGCGGGGGTCCTACTCGAGCGAAAACCCATCCTTCTCGAAGAGCTCGCGGCAGGCGTCCACCGCTTCGGGGTCGTAGGCCGTGCCGCGGCGGGCGGTGACCTCGGCCAGGGCCTTTTTGAGGCCCAGGGCGGCGCGGTAGGGGCGGTGCGAGCTCATGGCCTCCACCACGTCGGCCACGGCCAGGATGCGGGCCTCGGGCAGGATGTCCGCGCCGGTGAGGCCGCCCGGGTACCCCGAGCCGTCCAGGCGCTCGTGGTGCTGCAACACCATCTCCGCCACCGGCCAGGGGAAGGTGACGCCCTTCAGGATGTCGTAGGCGGCCTGGGGGTGGGTCTTCATGATGGAGAACTCGATGTCCGTGAGCCGGGCCGGCTTGGCCAGGATCTCGGCCGGGATGGATATCTTGCCCAGGTCGTGCAGCAGGCCGGCCACCCGCAGGCCGTCCCGGCGGTCGCCGTTCAGGCCCAGCTTGGCGGCCATGGCGCAGGCCAGGGCGGCCACCCGCTGCTGGTGGCCGGCGGTGTAGGGGTCACGCTTCTCGGCGGTGGCGGCCAGGGCGGCCACGGTCTGCTCCACGGTGCGCCGCATCTGCTCCACGCTGCTCTTGAGGGCCTCCATGCTCCGCTTGCGGCCGGAGATGTCCGAGAAGGCCACCGCCACCCCGTCCACCCTGCGCCGATGGTCCAGGATGGGCGTGGCGTAGACCTCCACGGGCAGCTTCTTGGCCCCGGCCAGATGGAGCCAGGCCGAGTCCAGGCCAACCACGTGGCCGGCTCCCACCACCTGGGCCACCAGGTCCTCGTCCGCGTCCGGGGAGTCCTCGTCCGCGATGCGGAACACCTCGGCCAGGGCCATGCCTAGGGCCACCGGACCGGGGGTGCCGGTCATGACCTCGGCCGCGCCGTTGACGTAGGTGATGCGGCCCTTGCGGTCGGTGGTGATGAGCCCGTCGCCGATGCTCTGCAGGGTGGCCTTCATCCACTGGTCCTGCTCGCGCTTGCGGTGCTCGGCCTCGTGCTTGTAGCGGGCCATCTCGATGGAGGAGTGGATCTCGCGGTCCTCGAAGGGCTTGATGATGTAGCCGAAGGGCTCGGTGATCTTGGCCCGGGCCAGGGTCTTCTCGTCGGCATAGGCGGTGAGGTAGATGACCGGCACGTCCTGGGCGTCGCGGATGGCCGCCGCGGTTTCGATGCCGTCCATGGCGCCCTCGAGCATGATGTCCATGAGCACCAGGTCCGGGGTGAGCTCCCGGGCCGCGTCCATGGCCTCCTCGCCCGAGGGGACCACCCGCACCACGGCATAGCCCAGCTTGCGCAGCCGGTGCTGGATGTCCATGGCCACGATGGACTCGTCCTCCACGACCAGAATCCTGAGTTTGCCCATAGATCACCGACCGTTGTGGGCCTCGTCCGCGTCCCGCAACGCCTGGGACACTGCCGATGCGACTTCCTTATACGCGAATTCAAATCCCAACGCCAGCAGTCGCGCGGGTTGGACCTTTTGGCTAGACAGCACGGTTTCATCAGCCATTCGACCGAGGGCCAGGCGCAGGGCCAGGGACGGGACCGGCAGCCAGGAGGGCCGGCCCAGGGACCGGCCCAGGGCGGCGCAGAGTTCGGCCATGGTGCAGGGGGCCGGCGCGGTGAGGTTGAAGGGGCCGGAGGCCGTAGGGTTCTCCAGGAGAAAGGCCAGGGCCGCGGCCTCGTCGGCCAGGGCCACCCAGGACACCCACTGCCGGCCGCCGCCCGGGGGGCCGCCCAGGAAGGCGCGGAAGGGCGGGAGCATCTTCGTGAGCGCCCCGCCCGGCCCCAGCACGACCCCGGTGCGGGCCACGGCCCGGCGCACCCCGGCGTCCTCCACCCCGGCGGAACTTGCCTCCCACTCCCGGCAGACCTCGGCCAGGAACCCATCGCCCGCGGGCGAATCCTCGTGCAGCACCGCGCCCTGGGCCGAGGGCCGCACCCCGTAGTACCCCACGGCCGAGCCCTGGATGAGGACTTCCGGCGGCGAGGCGGACAGGCGCACCGCCGCGGCACAGGCCCGGCCCGCGGCCAGGCGGCTGACCAGGATGGCGGCGCGGCGGGCGGCGTTCCAGCGGCCCGCGG
>JAEXTU010000276.1 GCA_023453335.1 Pseudomonadota bacterium
CTCCAGTCCGTGGACGTGCACCTGCTGCCGCCCCCGGCCGAGGGGCCACACCTGGAGTTCCTGGACCTGACCTCGGGCCTGCCCGACGCCGGGCTGTGCGACTATGTGCGGCCCTGCCTCTCGGTCACCGGCTGCTGCCATGTGCTGCGGCGCTCCACCCTGGACGCCGCCGGCGCCTTCGACATCCGCTTCAGCCCCAGCCAGCTCGACGATTTCGAGCGCGACCTGCGCGCCTTTTTGGCCGGCATCCCCTGCCTCTACCTGGGCGACCTGGCCGTGCCGCATCGCCACGCCTCGGCCCTGGGCCTGCGCCAGTCCACGGCCAAGCAGGGCAACGCCCGGGGCAACCTGTTCAAGCTCAGCCACCTGCACCCGCGGGAGGCCGTGGCCCAGGCCGCCGGCCACGATCTGAGTCTGGCCTGGGACGACCTGCTGGCCAAGGCGGAAGGGGCGGAATCGGCATGAGCGCCCGGCTCAGTATCGTGATCCCGGCCCTGAACCTCTGGGATCTGACCGCCCGCTGCCTGCGCAGCCTGGCCGAGCACACCCCGGGCGACGGGGTCCGGGTGACCCTGGTGGACAACGGGTCCGACGACCCCACCCCGGCCGAGGCCCCGGACCTGGGCCGCGCCCTGTTCGGGGAGCGCTTCGCCTGCCTGCGCAACGAGGCCAATGTGGGCTTCGGCCCGGCCTGCAACCAGGGGGCCGCGGCCGCCGAGGCCGAGTTCGTGCTCTTCCTGAACAACGACACCCTGCTCACCCCGGGCTGGACCGCGCCCCTGCTGGCCGCGTTCCAGGCCGACCCGGGCCTGGGCGCGGCCGGCCCCCTGCTCCTCTACCCCGGCTCGGGGCGGGTGCAGCACCTGGGCATCGCCTTTGCCCCCACCCTGGCCGTGGAGCACCTCTACGAGCAGTTCCCGGCCACCCACCCCGCGGTGCGCAAAAGGCGCAGGCTGCAGGCCGCCACCGGGGCCGCGCTCATGCTGCGCCTGGACCTGTTCCGGGCCTGCGGCGGATTCTTCGAGGAATACGTGAACGGCAGCGAGGACATGGACCTGTGCTGCCGGGTGCGGGAGCACGGCCTCACCATCGCCTGCATCCCGGAGAGCACGGTGCAGCACGTGACCAGCGCCACCCCGGGCCGCTTCAGCCATGACGACGCCAACGCCGCCCTGCTGCGCCGGCGCTGCCCGGACGGCTTCGCCCCGGACCTGCACGCCCTGGCCCGGGAGGACGGGTACGAGCTGCGGCTCACCCCCTGGCTCTCCAGCCACCTGGCCCTGCCGCCGGAGCGGGAGCAGGAGCTGGCCCGCGCCCTGGCCGGCCCGGCCGATCCGGGCCGCTGGCTGGAGGCGCTGCTGGCCGAGCCCCTATGGGCCGGGGGATACGCCGCGGTGGGCCGGCACCTGGAGGGCCGCGGCCTGTGGGCCGAGGCCACCGAGCTGCGCTTCCTGGAGGTCACCTTCTTTCCGACCACGGAGTCCTACAAGGCCCTGCGCCGGGCCGCGGGCAAGGCCGGCCACCTGGACTTGGCCCGGGACGCCGCCACCCGCCTGGAGCACATCGCCGCCCTGCTGGCCGACCAGGAGCGCCTGGCCGTCACCGCCCGCGCCGCCGCCGAGCGCCTGCGCGCCCAGGGCGAAGAGGACCTGGCCCGCCGGTGCGAGGAGATAGGCAAGGAGCCGGCCTAGGGAAAATCGGGATTGGCCGGCGGGACCCGGGCCGGAAGCCGGGGGCGTTCGCGATCCCGGGAGGACCTTTTCCCCGGGTCGGTCGCAGCCCGTGAAATCGGGCACAATGCTTTACGCGCCGGAAGGCCTTGCGTATAAGGACCTTCCCCAGCGACCAGGTAGAGTTCCATGCCCACACCCAGCCGCAGTTTCGACGCATTCTTCACGGGAGCCGCCCGCGACTTCCTCGTGCGCTGCGTGGACCTGGCCCTGGCCGAGGACGGCCGGGACCTCACCTCGGCCGCGGTGTTCGGCCCCGCGGACCGCGCCTCGGCCGAACTGGTGGCCAAGCAGCAGGTGGTGGCCGCCGGGCTGCCCCTGGCCGCCCTGGTCCTGGACCGGGTGTCGCCCGGGGCCGGGGACGGGGTCGTACTCCTGGCCCGGGACGGCGACCTGCTGTCCCCGGGCACGGTGGCCGCCCGCCTGGACTGCCCCACCCTGCCCCTGCTCAAGGCCGAACGGGTGTTCCTGAACCTCATCTGCCGGCTCTCGGGCATCGCCACCCTGACCGCGCGCTACGCGGCCGAACTGGCCGGGACCCATACCCGGCTGCTGGACACCCGCAAGACCACCCCGGGCCTGCGCCACGCCGAAAAGTACGCGGTGCTGTGCGGCGGCGGGGAGAACCACCGCCTGGACCTGGAAGAGATGCTCATGCTCAAGGACAACCACATCGACCGGGCCGGGGGCATCACCCCGGCGGTGGACGCCCTGCGCCGGGCCTATGCGCCCTGCCCGCCCATCGAGGTGGAATGCCGCACCCTGGCCGAGGTGGACGAAGCCATGGCCGCGGCCGTGGCCCGCATCATGCTGGACAACATGGACCAGGCCACCCTGCGCCGGGCCCTGGCCCGCATCCCGGGCCACATCCCCACCGAGATCAGCGGCGGGGTGAGCCTGGAGAACCTGCGGGACCTGGCCGGGCTGGGACCAACCTTCATCTCCGTGGGCCGGCTGACCCACTCCGCGCCCGCCGCGGACTTCAGCCTGCGCATGGCATCCCCCGGAAAAAGTGCATGAACCCCGCCGCCGAAACCATCCGCCGCGTCAAGGAACGCCTGGGCAGGGACCTGCTCATCCAGGCCCACCACTACCAGCGCGAAGAGGTCATCCGCCACGCCGACCACCGCGGGGACTCCCTGGAGTTGGCCCGGCGCCTCCCGGGCAGCACCGCGCAGCCCATCATGTTG
>JAEXTU010000289.1 GCA_023453335.1 Pseudomonadota bacterium
GTGCGGGGTTCAACGGCCTGGCCCCCGAGCCCGGGTCCCTGCTCCTGGGCTTTTCCGTGCTGCCCGCCTTCACCGGCCTGGGCTACGCCACCGAGGCGGCCTGGGCCCTGCTGGAATGGGCCTTCACCCAGCCCGGAGTGAACCGGGTGGCGGCCCGGGCCTTCCCGGACAACCCCGCCTCCCTGCGGGTGCTGGAGCACCTGGGCCTGCGCCGGGTGCTGGACCCCGCCGACCCCTATTTCGAGCACGCGGACGACATGGCCGGGGCCCTGCTCTATGCAGTGACCCCGGCCGACCTGGAAGAGGAATAGCCCCGAGAAACCTAGGACCGCTTGTAGTAGGACATGGCCTCGGGCATGAGCTTCTTGATGTCGTCGATGCGCTGTTGGTCCGAGGGGTGGGTGGCCAGGTAGGCGGGCGCCTGCTTGCCCTGCTTCTTGGAATTCTCCGCCATCTTGTGCCAGAAATCCAGGGCCACGTGCGGGTCGTACCCGGCCTTGGCCATGAGGATGAGGCCGATGTGGTCGGCCTCGGACTCCTGGGTGCGGGAAAAGGGCAGGAGGATGCCCACGTTGGCGCCCAGGCCGTAGGCGGTCTGGAAGGCCTGGGAGGCCGCGCTGCTCCCGGTGGAGACGCCCACCGCCGCGGCCCCCACCGTGCCCGCCACGCTCAGGGCCTGGGCCTGGGACATGCGCTCGGCCCCGTGCCGGGCGATGGCGTGGCTGATCTCATGCCCCATGACCGTGGCCAGGTCGTCCTCGGTGGTGGCCACCTTGAACAGGCCGGTGTACACGAAGACCTTGCCCCCGGGCAGGCAGAAGGCGTTCACCGTGTCCGGCTTGTCGATGACGTGGAACTCCCACTTGAAGCTCGGGGCGTCGGCCACCGCAGCGATGCGCTTGCCCACCCGCTCCACCAGGGAGACCTCCTCCTGGTTGGTGGAGAGCTTCTCCTTCTTGAGGATGTCCTTGGCTGCGGCCTCGCCCAGACTCATCTCCTGGGAGCGGGGCAGGATGATGAACTGGGACCGCTCCGTATACGGGGCCTGGGCGCAGTAGACCAGGGCCAGGCTGGCCAGGACCACCAGCAGGGCATGGACGTGGGATCGGCGCATCATGGGCTCTCCTCCTGCGCCTCCGGTGGTCCGGACGGCGCACGGCGTCTGGCCATTTCATAGGACGGCAAAGCCCCCGCGTCAATTTTCCTGTTGCCTTGGGACGGCCCGGACTGGTATTTTTAAGAGCGGGGGGGACTGTCCCCAGCCATCGAGGAAGGGAACAGACCATGGGTGAGAGCGAACTGGCCACCCTGTCGGCCACCATCGAGATCATGACCGCCAAGACCCGGGCGGCCTTCCTGGAGTGCCGGGAGGACCCGGCGCCCGGGCCCGGCCCCCGGCGCTGGTGGGTGCTCTTGTGTGGCGGCCCCCTGCAACCCGGAGACCTGGCCCAGCGCGATGCGGCCCGCGCCGCGTTGCGCGAGCGCGCCAGCGGACTGGGGCTCACCGTGCGGGAATGCGTGTGGGTCTGGGACGAAACCGACCGCACCCAGCTCCTGGCCGGGGTGTTCACGGCCCGGACCCAGGCCGAGGGATTCGCCCGCACCCTTGCGGAGAAGGGCTGCGAGGTGCGGGTCACCCCGGCCTTCGACGACCCGGACTGACCGGCCCCGACCGCCCGACGGCTCCAGAAACCATCCTGAAGAAGGATCTGCCGGCCACCTGCGGCAAGGCCGTGCTCCGCCACGGGCTCGGCGCGCCCTAGCCGACAAATCTGTCAATTTCCACAACTCCTTGACAGGAATGCGGCAATCGGGGATGAATGGTGGGTTAGCGGCGCGTTCCGCGCCAGACCATCCACCGGATAGACGCATGGCCCCAATCATCGAATTCTCGAACGTTCACAAGTGGTACGGCGACTTCCACGTGCTAAGGGGCATCACCGAAGTCGTGGCCAAGGGCGAGGTGCTGGTCATCTGCGGCCCCTCGGGCTCGGGCAAGAGCACGCTCATCCGGTGCGTCAACCGGCTGGAGGACTACCAGAAGGGCCAGATCAGCGTGGAGGGCCGCGACCTGCACGGCAAGGACATCGATGTCAACAAGCTCCGCTCGGAGATCGGCATCGTGTTCCAGCAGTTCAACCTCTACCCCCACCTCACGGTGCTCAAGAACGTCACCCTGGCTCCGCTCAAAGTGAAGAACGCGCCCAAGAACGAGGCCACCGACCTGGCCCTGGCGCTCTTGGAGCGGGTGGGCATCCACGACCAGGCCCACAAGTACCCGGCCGAGCTCTCTGGCGGCCAGCAGCAGCGGGTGGCCATCGCCCGCGCCCTGGCCATGAAGCCCAAGATCATGCTCTTCGACGAACCCACCAGCGCCCTGGATCCGGAAATGATCAACGAGGTCCTGAACGTCATGAAGGACCTGGCCCGCGAGGGCATGACCATGCTCTGCGTCACCCACGAGATGGGCTTCGCCCGCGAGGTGGCGGACCGGGTGGTGTTCATGGACGGCGGGGAGATCATCGAGCAGGGACCGCCCACGGAGTTCTTCAAGAACCCCACCCACGAACGGACCAAGGCCTTCCTGCGGGAAATCCTGTAGGCGGGCACACAGGCATCATTTCGGAACCCTTATCCGGAGGTACCCGCATGCTACGCAAGATCCTTTTCCTGACCCTGGCCCTGTGCCTTTCCCTGGGCGGCTTGGCCCACGCCGGCAAACTTGACGATATCAAGTCCCGCGGCAAACTCATCGCCGGCGTCAAGGACTCGGTGGTGCCCTTCGGCTACGTGGACGAGGCCACCAAGCAGATCGTGGGCTTCGACGTGGACATGTGCAAGTACATCGCGGACAAGCTGGGCGTGCAGCTGGAACTGGTTCCGGTGACCTCGGCCACCCGCATCCCCATGATCACCCAAGGCTCCGTGGACTTGGCCGCCGCCACCATGACCCACAAGTACGAGCGTGACGAAGTCATCGATTTCTCCATCACCTACTTCATGGACGGCCAGAAGCTCCTGGTGAAGAAGGGCTCGGGCATCAAGTCCGTGGCCGACCTCACCGGCAAGAAGGTGGGCACCGCCAAGGGCTCCACCTCGGAGAAGAACGTGGCCTTCGCCAACCCCAAGTGCACCGTGCTCTCCTTCGAGGGCTACCCGCAGGCCTTCCTGGCCCTGAAGCAGGGCAAGGTCGACGCGGTCACCACCGACTCCACCATCCTGCTCGGCCTCAAGGGCTCCGACCCCGACCCGGGCGCGTGGGAGATCGTGGGCGCGGCCTTCTCGGCCGAGCCCTACGGCATCGGCCTGCCGGAGAACGACTCCGACTTCCGCGATTTCGTGAACCGCTCCCTGGCCGAGATGTGGGTCTCCGGCGAGTACAAGAAGATCTACGACAAGTGGTTCGGCAAGGACACCAAGTACTTCCTGCCCCTGGACTGGCAGATGGAGATCTGGCCCTTCTAGTTTCGGGCCGGGCCTGACCTGAACACGGGGAGGGCGCGCCGCACCTGGCGCGCCCTCCTTCTTGACGAAACACCGTGAACTACCATTTCAACTGGGCCATAGTCCTCACCGGCGAATACGCCGAGTGGATCGAGAAGGGTCTGTACATGACCCTCAAGGTCTCGGGGCTGTCCATCGTGCTCGCCCTGAGCCTGGGAACCCTGGTGGCGGTCCTGCGCATGACCCACGTGCGGCCCCTGCAGTGGTTCGCCCTGGCCTACACCGAGTTCTTCCGCAACACCCCGCTCCTGGTCCAGATCTACTTCTGGTACTTCGGCTCGGACCCACTCTTCCCGGAATCCATCAAGAAGTGGCTCTACGCCGGGGACTTCTCCTTCGCGGCCGGGGTCATCGCCCTGTCGGTCTACACCTCGGCCTTCATCGCCGAGGAGATCCGCTCGGGCATCTTCTCCATCCCCAAGACCCAACTGGAGGCCTCTCGCGCCGTGGGCCTGTCCTTCATCCAGGCCATGCGCTACGTGATCCTGCCCCAGGCCTTCCGCATCATCATTCCGCCGCTCATCTCCCAGTTCCTGAACCTCATCAAGAACTCCTCCCTGGTCATGGCCATCGGAGTCATGGAGATGACCTACCAGGCGCGGCAGATCGAGTCCTACGCCTTCCGCGCCTTCGAGGCCTTCACCGTGGTCACCGCCATCTACATCGTCATCTCCCTGGTGGTGTCCTTCACCATCACCCAGTACAACAAGTATTTCCTGCGGACCATCAAGTACTAGGAGCACGCAATGCACTGGGACGTGGTGATCCGCAACTTCGACTACTTCCTCGTGGGAGCCTGGCCCACAGGACCGGTGGGCGGCCTGCTCATGAGCGTCCTCCTGGCCCTGGGCGGCATCTTCGGCGCCTTCTGGCTGGGCCTGCTCTTCGGCCTCATGCGCCTGTCGCGCAACGTGTGGGTCCGCCTGCCCGCCGTGGTCTACATCGAGATCATCCGCGGCACGCCCCTGCTCCTCCTGGTCTTCTGGTTCTACTTCCTGGCCCCGGTGCTCCTGGGCAAGACCCTGCCCTCGTTCCAGAGCTCCCTCATCGCATTCATCGTCTTCACCGCGGCCTACATCGCGGAAATCGTGCGCGCCGGCGTGCAGGCCCTGCCCCGCGGCCAGATGGAGGCCGCCCGCGGCACCGGCCTCACCCACGTGCAGGCCATGCGCTACGTGATCCTGCCCCAGGCCCTGCGCAACATGATCCCCTCGTTCGTGAACCAGTTCGTGTCCCTGACCAAGGACACCTCCCTGGCCTCGCTCATCGGCGTGAACGAACTCATGCTCACCGCGGACCAGGTCAACAACCGCGAACTCACCGCGCCCATGGAGATCTTCATCACCGTGGCGGTGCTCTACTTCGTGGTCTGCTACGTGCTCACCTCCGCCTCCCGCCGCCTGGAAGCCCAGTTGGCGCGCTACCAGGCCCGCGGCCGGCGCTAGCCCGCATAGACAAGACGGGCGATTCGTGCATCGCCCCTACGGAAGGGAGTCGAGCCGGCGAGTCTGGCCGGGCGCTCTTTTGCAGGGACGATTCACGAATCGCCCTTTCTTCGTTGTTTGCTCTGCCGTTGCCTGGAGCTCAAACACCCGCAGTCGAGGCCTTCCTTTCCAACTCCTCCCGCACCTGGGCCACGAGGCCCGCCCAGTCGTGGGGTTTGGGCTGGTGGAACAGGCGCAGGGAGGGATACCAGGGGGAGCCGGAGCGGCCGGGCAGCCAGCGCCAGTCCAGGTTCGCGCCGAGCAGGCCCCAGGCCGGCCGGTTCAGGGCTCCGGCCAGGTGCAGGGCCGCGGTGTCCACGGTGATGAGCAGGTCCAGCTGGTGCAGGGCCGCGGCAGTCTCGGCGAAGGAGGTGATGGAGGCGGACAGGGGATGGATGAGGCCGACAGCGCCCAGGCGCTCGGGGTCCCCGGCCCGTTCGCCGAATTGCAGGGAATACAGGCGCACCCCGGGGATGGCGGCCAAGGGCAGCAGTTCGCGCAGGGGCATGGAGCGCAGGGAGTCGGCGGTGTGCCCGGGATTGCCCGCCCAGACCAGGCCCACGGCCAGGCTGGCGTCCGTTGGCCGGGGTACGCGGAAGGACGTGTCCTTTGGAGCCTGAAGATACGGGACCTGGGCAGGGATCGAGTTCAGATCGGTCTTGAAGAGGCGGGGCAGGGACAGCAGGGGTGCGTGCAGGTCGAAGCGCAGCCGGGCTCCGGGCACCGCCACCTGGGCCACTCCGGGCAGGGTGGCCAGCAGCGGAGCCAGCTCCGGCTGGCAGCCCAGGATGACCCGACCGCCCCGCTCCGCCACCAGGGGAGCATAGCGGCAGAACATGAGGGTATCGCCCAGGCCCTGTTCGTGGTGCAGGAGGATGGTCCTGCCGCCCAGGGGCGAACCGTCCCAGGCCGGTTGGGGCAACTCCCGGGGCCGGCAGTCCGGGCGGTCGAAGCGCTCCTCGTAGGCGGCGAAGGCCTCGGGCAACCGGCCCAGTCGGAACAGGGACAGGATGCGCGGCCAGCGGGCGTCGGACAGGGCGGGACTCAAGCCCAGCGCCTTGTCCAGGCACTTGAGGGCCTCGGCCGGCCGGCCCTGGTCCAGGATTGCCATGCCCAGCTGGAACCAGGCAAAGGCCAGGTTCTTGTCCAGCCTGAGCGCGGCGCGCAGGGCGCGCAC
>JAEXTU010000214.1 GCA_023453335.1 Pseudomonadota bacterium
ACGAAACTGTCGGAAAAGCCCTACATAATTGTAGGGAGTCTGGCTACAACCCCAGGGTTTCCTTCTTCTTCTTGCCCGCGCTGATGTGCCGCTTCTGGGCCGAGAGCTCGGCCTTGCGCAGCCGCACCGACTGGGGCGTGACCTCCAGGAGCTCGTCCTCCCGGATGAAGTGGATGGCCCGCTCCAGGGTCATGGGCAGCACCGGGGAGAGGATCACGTTCTCGTCCCGGCCGGCGGCGCGCATGTTGGTGAGCTTCTTTTCCTTGCAGGGGTTCACGTCGATGTCGTTGTCCCGGTTGTGCTCGCCCACAATCATGCCCTCGTACACCGGCTCGCCCGGGACCACGAACATCCGGCCGCGGGGCTCCAGGTTGAACAGGGCGTAGGGCACCGCGGCCCCGCCGCGGTCGCTCACGATGGAGCCGGTGAAGCGGCTGGGGAAATCGCCGCGGTACTCGTCCCAGCCGGCAAAGGAGGAGTTCATGATGCCGGTGCCCTTGGTGTCGGTGAGGAACTCGTCGCGGTAGCCGATGAGCCCGCGCGCCGGCACCGAAAACTCCACCCGCACCCGGCCCGAGCCGTGGTTCACCAGGTTGACCATGCGGCCCTTGCGGATGGAGAGCTTCTCGGTGACCACGCCCAGAAAGGCCTCGTCGCAGTCCACGTAGAGGTGCTCCATGGGCTCGAGGGTCTTGCCCGTGTCGCTCTTCTTGAGGATGACCTCGGGCCGGCCCGCGGTGAGCTCGAAGCCCTCGCGGCGCATGGTTTCGATGAGGATGGCCAACTGGAACTCGCCGCGGCCCTTGACCAGGAAGGCGTCCTTCTCCTCGCTCTGCTCCACCTGCACGGCCACGTTCATGCGCGCTTCCTTGAACAGGCGCTCGCGCAGCTTGGAGGAGGTCACGTGCTTGCCCTCGCGGCCGGCCAGGGGCGAGGTGTTGATGGTGAAGCGCATGGACACCGTGGGCTCGTCCACGGTGATGCGGGGCAGCGCGCCCTCGGCCGCGGCCGCGCAGATGGTGTCGCCGATGGCCGCGTCCTCGGCTCCGGCCAGGACCACGATGTCGCCGGGCTCGGCCTCGTCTACTTCCATGGTGCGCGGCCCATCGTAAACCTGGAGCTTCATGACCTTGAGCGGAATCCGCTGGCCGGCCACATCCACCCGCACCATCTGCTCGTCCTTGCGCGCGTGGCCGCTGCGCACCCGGCCCACGGCCAGGCGGCCCAGATAGTCGGACCAGCCCAGGTCCGAGACCAGCATGCGGAAGGGCTCGTCCGGGTCGTGGGACGGGCCGGGCACCTCCTGGAGGATGGCCTCGAACAGGGCGGTGAGGTCCGAGCCCAGGGTGTCGGGCGTGGGCCCGGCCACGCCCTGGCGGCCGATGGCGTAGAGCACGGGAAATTCGAGCTGGGACTCGTCCGCGTCCAGGTCGATGAACAGGTCGTAGACCTGGTCCAGGACCTCGGCGGCGCGGGCGTCGGGCCGGGCGATCTTGTTGACCACCACGATGATCGGCAGGCCGCGGCCCAGGGCCTTGGAGAGCACGAAGCGGGTCTGGGGCAGCGGGCCTTCCGAGGCGTCCACCAGGAGCACCGCGCCGTCGGCCATGGACAGGGAGCGCTCCACCTCGCCGCCGAAGTCGGCGTGGCCCGGGGTGTCGATGATGTTCACCCGCACCCCGTGCCAGGTCACGGCGCAGTTCTTGGCCGCGATGGTGATGCCGCGCTCGCGCTCCAGGTCCATGGAGTCCATGACCCTCTCGTCCACGGCCTGGTTGTCGCGGAACACGCCGGCCTGGCGGAACATGTGGTCCACCAGGGTGGTCTTGCCATGGTCCACGTGGGCGATGATGGCCACGTTGCGGATGGACTCGTTGACTGCGGTACGGGGCATGGCGAACACTCCTTGCAGGGGAAATACAAGCGGGAGCGCTGCATACTCCGGGGCTTCGGGAATGTCCAGTGTCCGTTACATGACAACGCAAACCGCACGGGAACGCTACTCCCCGGGCGTGCAGGCCCGGCCCTTGTAGTCGAAGAAGAACCGGAGGCCCTTGCGCACCGTGTCCGAGAATATCTTGGGGGCCAAGAGGTCCCCGGCCACCCGCTTGGAGATCTCGGCCAGGGTGGGATAGGGGTGCATCGCGCCGGCCAGGGTGGAGAGCTTCACCCCGCCGTTGAGCACCGCCACCCACTCGGCCAGGAGCTCCCCGGCGTGGGGGCCGCAGATCTGCACGCCCAGCGGCTTTTCCTTGCGGTCCACCAGGAGCTTGAGCACCCCGACATCATACCCCTCGGCCAGGCTGCGGTCGTTGGCCCGGAACTCTTCGGTCCACACCCGGCAGTCGATGCCGGCCTTCCTGGCGGCCTTCTCGTTCAGGCCCATGGAGGCCAGCTCCGGATCGCTGTAGGTGCAGTGGGGCAGCCAGGTGTAATCGGCCCTGCGCGGCAGCCTGAGCACCGCGTTGGCCACCACGACGCCGCCCTCGTAGCCCGCGGCGTGGGTGAACTGGTGCTCGCCGGTCGCGTCCCCGGCCGCGAAGATGTGCTTCTGGCTGGTGCGCAGGCGCGCGTCCACCGTGATGCCCTTGGCCGAGTGCTCCACCCCCGCGCTCTCCAGGCCCAGGCCGTCCAGGTTGGCCCTGCGGCCCAGGGCCACCAGGAGCCTGTCGCCCTGCACCGCCTGCTCCCGGCCGTCGGCGTCCTTGAACCGCACCTCGGCCCGGTCCCCGGCCCGGCGCGCGGCGAGCAGCTCCACGCCCAGGCGGAACGCCACGCCCTCGGCCTCCAGGCGCTGCTGGATAAGGCCCGCCAGGTCCGCATCCTCCCGGGACATGATCTGGGCGCTGCGCTGCAGCACCGTGACCTTGGAGCCCAGGCGGACGAAGCTCTGGGCCATCTCCACCGCGATGGGGCCGCCGCCCAGGATGAGGAGCGAGGCGGGCAGCTCGTCCAGGGAGAACAGCTCCCGGTTGGTGATGAAGGGCGTCTCGGCCAGGCCGGGCAGGGGCGGGATGGCGGCCGAGGAGCCGGTGGCCACCACCCATTTGGCCGCGGAAATCCGCTTGCCGTCCAGGTCGATCACGTGCTCGTCGGCAAAGGACGGTTCGCCGAAGGCCACCTGCGCGCCCAGGGCGCAGAACCGCTCGGGCGAGTCGTGCGGCTGGATGGCGGCGATGACCTCGCGGATGCGGGCCGCGACCTGGCGGAAATCCACCGGGGGCAGGTCCGCGCCGGGCAGGCCGAAGCGGCCGGCGGTGGCCATGAGGTGGCGGACTTTCGCGGTATGGATGAGGGTCTTGCTGGGCACGCACCCGAAATGCAGGCAGTCGCCCCCCAGTTGGGGCTCCTTCTCCGCCACCAGGGTCTTCACGCCCAGCCGGGCCGCGCCGGCGGCCACGGTGAGGCCGGCGGCCCCGCCGCCCAGGATGCCGAGGTCGAAGTCGTACGCGGGCATGGCCCCTCCCTGCGGGTCTCCCTGCATCCTAGCCCAGGGCCGCGGGAAATGCCACGGAAAAGGAAGGAATCGGGCTCAGTCCGCGGCCGAGGAGAAGGGGAGCATCTCGTTCATTTCCCGGATGTGCTCCAGCTCGGCGGCGTTGATGCTGTCGAGGTGGGTGCGGAACACCGCGTCCAGGGCCTTCTGGTGGAAGCGGTGCAGGCTGGCCGTGGGGGTGGACACGAAGCCGCGGCGGACCTTGTGCATGCCGCCCATGCCCGGGTCGAAGCTGGCCAGACCGCGCTCCACCGCGTAGGCCATGGGCGCGTAGTAGCACACTGCGAAATGCAGGCCGGGCACGCTCTGGCCCGCGCCCCAGTAGCGGCCCCAGAGCCGGGTGCCCCTGCGGGCCAGGAGCGCCATGCCCTCGGGCTCCGCCGCGCCCGGGGCGAAGGCCAGGGAGAAGGCCACCCGGTCGCGCAGCACCCGGGCCGCGCCGGTGAAGAATTCCCGGGTCAGGTAGCGGCAGCCCCAGGGGCCGAACTTGTCGTTGGTGCGCACGTAATAGGCGTGCATGAGCTCGAACAGGGACTCGGGGGCGTCCTCGCCGTCCACCACCCGCACGGCGTACCCCAGCCGGTCCACCGCGGCCAGGTCCCGGCGCACGTTGCGGCGCTGCCCGGCGCGGAAGCGCTCCCAAAACTGGTCCAGGCTGGCGTAGCCCGGGTTGTTCCAGATGAAGCCCTGGTGCAGCCAGGGCAGCCAACCCAGGCGCTCCATGGTGAACCGCCAGGCCGGGTCCGCGAACAGGAAGCTGGCGCTGCCCAGGCCCTGCTCCTGGCAGAAGCGGTCGATCTCGGCCGAAAGCCGGGCGCACAGCTCCCACTCGTCCTCGCCCGGGTCCAGGAGGAAGCGGTAGCCCGCGGCCGGGGTGAAGGGGCTCATGCCCACCAGTTTGGGATAATAGCGGACCCCCAGCCGGGAGGCCAGGTCCGCGAAGGGATGGTCGAACACGAACTCGCCCTCGGAGTGGGCCTTCACGTAGAGCGGGGCCGCGGCCCCCCGCCCGCGGCCGCGCCCCAGGGTCAGGTGGCGGGGCAGCCAGCCCGCGGCGATCTCGGCCCCGCCGCCGTTCTCCACCAGGTCCAGCCAGTCCCACTCCAGGAAGGGATAGTCCAGGGGAGCGGCCAGGGCGTCCCAGGCCCCCCGCTCCACCTCCCGCACCCCACCCACCCACAGGGCCGTGCATGTCGTGGCGATGCTGCTCATGGTTCACCCACGCCCATCATACGCCCCGGAGCGGTCGTAGCAAGGTCCGGAGACGCCCCGCGGCTCACGTGAGAAACGCCGGCCCGACGGCCACGTCCGACATCTCCAGCGTGTAGCCGTCCTTGGTGAACAACTCGATGCAGGCGTCCACCGCCTGAGAGTCATAATACACCCCGCGCCTAGCCTGAATCTCGTCCAGGGCCTCCTGCACGCCCAGGCTGGCCCGGTAGGGCCGGTGCGAGGCCATGGCGTCCACCACGTCGGCCACGGCCATGATCCTGGCCTCGATGCGTATGGAGTCCCCGGCCAACCCCAGGGGATACCCGCTGCCGTCCAGGCGCTCGTGGTGCTGCTGCACGATCTTTGCGATGGGCCAGGGGAATTCGATGGGGTCCAGGATGTCGAAACCCACCTGGGGGTGGGACTTGATGATGCTGAACTCGGCAGCCGAGAGCCGGCCCGGCTTGTTCAGGAACTCGGCGGGCACGTAAACCTTGCCGATGTCGTGGACCATGGCCGCCATGCACAGGCCGTTCAAGGTTTCGGGGTCCAGGCCCAGGCGTTCGCCTATGCGCCGGGATAGGTCGGTGACCCGGCGCTGGTGGCCGGCCGTGTACGGGTCGCGCGCCTCCACCAGGGTGGTCAGGCCCAAGAGGATTCCCTGCATGGCCTGCTTGAGCCGCTTGAGCCCGTACAGCTCCTTACCGGCCTGGATGAGCCGGTGCTGCTCCAGGCCGGCCTGGATCGCCCTCTCCAGTTGCTCCTTCTTGCAGGGCTTGACCAGGAACCGGAAGATGTACCCGTCGTTGATGGCGTCGATGGCGTTCTGCTGGTTCGCATACCCGGTGAGGATCATGCGGACCGTCTCGGGATACGCTTCCTTGACGCGGGTGAGGAATTCGATGCCGTCCATGCCCGGCATCTTGATGTCCGAGATGACCAGGGCGTAGGGGCCTTCCGAAGCCATCAGCTCCAGGGCCTGGGCGCCTCCTGCAGCGAAAGACAGGTCGTGATCCCGGCCGAACATGCGCCGGAACGATTCGAGAATCTTGGGATCGTCGTCCACGAAGAGTATCTTGTCAGGCATCGCCCTGCTCCGCTCCCGGGCTTCCGGCAGGCTGGGGAGCCTGCACGGGGAGAACAATCAGGATGGGCTCCGGGATGGTGTAGTGTCTTGCGTGCTCGAACAGGAATTCGATGGTGGCCTCGGAGAGCTCCTGCCCCTTGCTGAGCAGAAGGGTCTCCTTGGTGCCGTGCCGCCCCACCAGGTCCTGGGAAAGCACCATGCCGGGCGCCAGGGACAGCAGCGAAACCTCCCGGAGGATGTACTTCGATTCCTCCCCGAGCATGGCGTCCAGGGCGCCCAGGACCTTCATGTCGTACCATCCCCGGCGCTGCTGCAAATAGACCAAGGCCTCGGCCTTGTTCGCCCGGTTGCTGATGAAGGCGTCGAAGTCCACCGCCACCCTGAGGATCCGCGCTCCCAGGGGAATCTCGTCGCCCCTTTTCCCATCCTCTGGCACTCCGCTCCCATCGTAGTGCTTTTCCTGGTACAGCACGATGTCAGCGACCTCGGACATGCGCGGGATGTCGCGCAGGAGCTTGGCGGCCAGCAGGGGATGTTCGCTGTACCGCTTCTGCTGGCCCTCGGTGAGCGGCGTGTTCTCCATGACCCGCCGGCAGATCCCCTCGGGCAGGGTGATGAAGCCGAGCATGGAGAGCATGGCCGCGGTCTCGGTGACCCAGGGGGCGGGATCCTCCAGGGCCCGGCTCATGCCCCGCACGTAGGGTATAATGCGGGACACCCGGCCGAAGACCTCGGGCTTGAGCATGCTCAGCATGTCGCACAGGAGATGGACGTTGGCCTTGAGGGTCTTCTCCAACAGTTCCCGTTCCGAACTCTGCAATTCGTAGATGCGCAGGCCGTCAGCCAAGGCCTTGGCCAGGATTTTGGGCGGACAGGGCTTGGTGAGCAACCGAAAGATGTTGCCCTCGTTGACCGCGCGGATGGCGGTCTCCGTATCGGCATAGCCGGTGAGCATGATGCGCACCGTGTCCGGGGATCGCTCCAGGACCTTGGCCAGGAACTCCACGCCGTTCATTCCCGGCATCCGGTAGTCGGAGATGACCAGGGAGATGGGGCTTTGCTGGGCCAGGACCTTGAGGCCCGCCTCCCCGTCCAGGGCGGTGTGGGTCTCGAACCGTTGCCCCAGCACGCGCTCGAAGGACGTGAGCAGCTTCGCGTCGTCGTCAACTATCAGGATCTTGTGCTTCATGGATTTCCATCCTCGCGCAGATAGCCTGCACACCCTCCCTCCAGAAGTCCAGGCGATGGCCGAGGCCGGCACGCTCCAGGTAGGCCCGGTCCAGCGGAGGCTTGTGGTACCCGGGATTGATGACCACCATCTCCCAGTCCAGGATGTTGGCGCAGTATACCGCCAGGGTCGGGGTGAGCCCGGGCGTGATGATGCAGGGAGCGTGGTGCAGGAGGGCGGCATCCACCACGCTGTCGGGCAGCCCCCACAGCCGCAGCAGGTATCCCCCCATCTCGGCGTGGGTCGCGCCC
>JAEXTU010000417.1 GCA_023453335.1 Pseudomonadota bacterium
CGGGCACCAGCATGCCCATGAGCATGACCACGACCACGTGCACGACCACGACCACGAGCACGGCCACGTGCACGAGCACAGCCACGAGCACGGCGGGCAGGCCCACAGCCACCCGCACGAGCACGACCACAGCCACGGCCACGTCCACTACCACGGGCACGGCCACGTGCATGAGCACTGCCACGAGCACGAGCACACCCACCCCCACGACCATGCCGACGACGCGGCCCACGCCCATACGGGCGGCGGCAGCCACGACCACACGCACGAGCACTAGGCCGCACCTTGTGCGCCACGCCGAGGCCCCCGTCAGGGGGCCTTGGTTTTTCCGCAAGCCGTGCAGGTGCAAAGAGCTCTCCGGCCATTCCCAAAACCGTTTCCCTGTGCTAACCTCCTGCCCAAACTCCGCAATAGGCCGGGCCGGTCCCGGCTGGAACCGGTCCGCAACCAGGAGGAATCCGCCATGACCGACATCGCCAAGCTGCTGGGCAAGGACGCCAAGAAACTGCTCGGCCACACCTGCAAGACCTTTCCCAAGGAGACCCTGGCCCTGCCCGGCCCGGATTACATCGACCGGGTCATGGCCGCCAGCGACCGCACCGTGCCGGTGCTGCGCAGCATGCAGCAGCTCTTCGACCACGGCCGGCTGGGGGGCACGGGCTACGTGTCCATCCTGCCCGTGGACCAGGGCATCGAGCACACCGCGGGCGCGTCCTTCGGCCCCAACCCCCAGTACTTCGACCCGGAGAACATCGTGCGCTTGGCCGTGGAGGGCGGGTGCAACGCGGTGGCCTCCACCCTGGGCGTGCTGGGCATGGTGGCCCGCAAGTGGGCGCACAAGATCCCCTTCGTGCTCAAGCTCAACCACAACGAGCTCATGACCTACCCAGCCAACCCGGACCAGATCCTCTTCGCCTCGGTGGAGCAGGCCTTCGACATGGGCTGCGTGGCCGTGGGCGCCACCATCTACTTCGGGCACGAGACCTCCGACCGCCAGATCATCGAGATCTCCGAGATGTTCGAGGCCGCGCACGGGCTGGGCATGGCCACCATCCTCTGGGCCTACACCCGCAACTCCGCCTTCAAGAAGGGCAAGACCGACTACCACACCGCCGCGGACCTGACCGGCCAGGCCAACCACCTGGCGGCTACCATCCAGGCGGACATCGTGAAGCAGAAGCAGGCCACCAACAACGGCGGCTTCACCGACATCGGCTTCGGCAAGACCGACCCCCGCATGTACACCAAACTGTGCACCGACCACCCCATCGACCTCACCCGCTACCAGGTGGCCAACTGCTACATGGGCCGCATCGGGCTCATCAACTCTGGCGGCGGCTCGGGCCAGAACGACCTGGCCGAGGCCGTACGCACCGCGGTCATCAACAAGCGGGCCGGCGGGATGGGGTTGATCTCCGGCCGCAAGGCCTTCCAGCGGCCCATGAAGGAGGGCGTGAAGCTGCTGCACGCCATCCAGGACGTGTACCTGGCCAAGGACGTGACCATCGCCTGATCCTGCCCCCCTGCGCCAGACGGGCGGAGCCTTCCGGGCTCCGCCCTTTTTTTGTCGCATTCGTGCAACGCGCCGCAGCGATGGAGAAATTCGTTCCGGCGCAGGCGGTTGCCCGCCCCCGTCACCGAAACGTCATCGGGATTTCATGCGGCCTCCATGTCCCGGGCAGGGGCTGCGGGTAGGAAGAGGGCTCCGCGCGGACACCTGGCGGGCCAACCGCCACAGCGCCAAGGACACCCATGACCAGCGAAAAGAACGAGGCCGCGGCCCTGCGCTGCGCCGCCATGGCCGGGGAACCCGCGGCCGGGGAATCGGCCTTCCGCTTCCTGCACCCGGCCGAGCGCTTCCGCATCGTCCATTACCTGGACCGCGGCCGGACCCTGGACATCCTGCTCTTCGAGATCGAGAACTTCCGCACCCTGGGCGACGTCTACGGCGCGCTGGTGGCCGAGCGCATCGCCGGGGCCGCGGCCGCCGAGCTCTCGGCCCTGTGCGCCGAGCACCTGGCCTGCTGCCGCCTGCTCTACATGGAGGCGGTGGAGCCCGGCTCCTACCTGGTGCTCTGCGGCAGCGAGGAGCTGGAGGATGACCGCCTGCCCGACCTGGCCCAGGCCTTCCGCCTGCGCCTGCGCACCGCGGTGCGCGGCGAGGCCCTGGGCCTCACCGGCCAGAGCCTGGAGGTGCTGGCCGGCTACGCCCAGGTCCGGGGCAACGGGGACAGCTCCCTGGAGCACCTGGTCTTCGCTGCCCTGTCCGACGCCCGCCGCCTGGCGAGGGGCGCGCTGAACGGGGCCAAGCTCTCCCTGCTCAAGGAGTTCCGCGAGATCGTGGCCGGCGGCCGGCTCCGGGTGGTCTACCAGCCCATCGTGAACCTGGACTCCGGGGACATCCTGGCCTGGGAGGCCCTGACCCGCGGCCCGGCGGACTCCAACTTCGCCTCCCCGGCGGTGCTCTTCGACTTCGCCGAGGAGGTGGGCGAGGTCTTCGCCCTGGAGCGGGCCTGCCGGGAGAACGCCTTGCACGAGATCGGCCGCCTGGACCAGGAGCAGAAGCTCTTCCTCAACGTGAACCCGCACTCCATGGCCGACCCCGGGTTCACCCCGGGCGAGACCCTGCGCCTGCTCGCCCGCTACGGGCTCAGGCCCTCGGACGTGGTCCTGGAGATCACCGAGCGCCACTCCATCCGCGACTTCGGCCTGTTCCACCGCACCCTGGAGCACTACCGCTCCCAGGGCTTCCTGGTGGCGGTGGACGACGTGGGCGCGGGCTATTCCGGCCTGTGGAACATCGCCGAGATCCGGCCCGACTACATCAAGGTGGACCAGTCCCTGGTGCGCGGCCTGGAGGGGCACCGGGTCAAGCGCGCGCTCATGGAGACCTTCGTGGCCTTTGCCGAGAAGATCGGCTGCCGGCTCATCGCCGAGGGCATCGAGAGCGAGAGCGAACTCACCGCGCTCATGCGCCTGGGCGTGCACTACGGCCAGGGCTTCCACCTGCGCCGGCCGGCCTATCCCAAGCCCGGCCTGGCCCAGCGGGTGCAGCACCATTTCGCCAACCGGGGCTGGGGCGCGACCCGCACCGGCCGCAAGTTCTCGGCCCCCATCCGCGGCCTGGCCGAGGCCGCGGTCACGGTCCCGCCCACCGCCACCGTGGACGAGGTGCGCCAGCTCCTGGGCGAGGCCGGCCCCACCGGCTCGGTGGTGGTGGTGGAGGACGGCCGGCCCCTGGGCCTGGTCATGGGCCACCACCTGGACCGCTCCCTGTCGTCGCGCTACGGGGTGGCCCTGTACCTCAAGCGGCCGGTGTCCCTGGTCATGGACCCCTCGCCGCTCATGGCCGAGGCCGAGACCCCGGTGGAGAACGTGGCCCGCGAGGCCATGAACCGCAAGAAGAGCAAGGTCTTCGACCATCTGGTGGTCACCGAGCGGGGCTGCCTGGTGGGCATCGTCACCGTGCAGGAGATGCTGGACTCCCTGGCCTCGGCCCAGGTGGAGATGGCCAAGGGCGCCAACCCCCTCACCGGCCTGCCCGGCAACGTGACCATCGAGCAGGAGATGGAGCGCCGCTGCCGCGAGGGCCGGGCCTTCTCCATCGTCTACGCCGACCTGGACAACTTCAAGGTCTACAACGACACCTACGGGTTCAAAAAGGGCGACGAGATCATCCTGCTCCTGGCCCGGCTCATGGGCTTCGCCCTGCGCCGGCACGGGCACGCCCCCCTGGACTTCCTGGGCCACATCGGCGGCGACGACCTGGTGGCCATGTGCGAGCCGGCCCGGGCCGAGCGCATCTGCCGCTCGGTGATCCGCATCTTCGGCCGTCTGGTGCGCCGGCTCTACACCGCCCAGGACGCGGCCCGCGGCTGGATACGGGCCAAGGACCGCTCCGGCGAGGAGAAGGACTTCCCCCTGGTTTCGGTGTCCCTGGCCATCGTGGACTCCGCCGGGGTCTGCGATTTGTCGGCCCTGGCCCAGCGCGCCGCGGAGATGAAGA
>JAEXTU010000029.1 GCA_023453335.1 Pseudomonadota bacterium
GCCCCGAGCAGGATGTCCCGGCGCACCGCGTCCAGGGGCCGGGCCTGCCACAGCCAGCGGGGCAGGGCCTGGGCCGCGGCCATAAACTCCGGCGCGTCCCCGGCCAGGCGGCCGGCGGTGAGGGCGAAGCTCTCGGCCTGGCGGCCCTCCTGGCCGAAGAGCCAGGGCGAGAAGCGCTCCGCGGCCTGGGGCCAGAAGGCGCGGGCTGCATTCAGGGCAGCGGCGAGGTCGGAGCGGGAAACGGGCATGGAAGCGGTGTACCCACTTCGGCCCGGCCGGGCAAGCGGCGTTGACGGCAAAGGGACCCCCGGATACACCGGCCCCATGCCCCGCTATGAAACCGTGTGCCGCCTGCTGCGCGCCGTGGACCTGGTGCGCTCCGGGGGCTGCCTCATCTACCCAACCGAGACCCTCTACGCCCTGGGCGGCGATGGCCGTAGCGCGGCGGTGGCGGCCCGGGTACAGGAGCTCAAGGCCCGGCCCGGGGACAAGCCCCTGCCCCTCATCCTGGGCGGGCTGGACATGCTGCCCCTGGTCACGGCCGCGTTGGGGGAGCCCCTGCTCCGCCTGGCCCGGGCTTTCTGGCCCGGTCCGCTCTCGGTGCTGGTCCCGGGCCTGGACTCCCTGCCCGCCGCGGTCAAGGACAGGCGCGGCCTGACCTCGGTGCGGGTGAGCCCGCACCCGGTGGCGGCCCGGCTGTCCCGGGAGGCCGGCTGCCCGCTCATCGCCACCAGCGCCAACCCCGGCGGCGGCCGCGCGGCCGGCCGGCTGGAGGAGCTGGATCCCGGCCTGGCCCGGGCCGTGGACCTGGTGCTGGACGAACCGCCCTGGCCCCGGGGCGGGGAGCCCTCCACGGTGGTGGAGATCGTGGGGCAGGGCGGGGTGGCCCGGCTCCGGGTGCTGCGTCTGGGCGCGGTGGCCGAGGCGGACTTGGCCCGGGCGGGTTTCCCCTTGGTCCGGGAGGGTGAAAAAATTTGAACGGAATTCAGCGCCGGACCAGGGGGAGCAGGGGGGCGGGTTCAAATTCTTTAACCCGCAAGGGACTCGAAAAGCCGCTGGGGCACAGCCTGGCGTGTTATATAACTACTTTAAATTAATTTATTATTTTTTCATATCGAACAGGTCGTAACCTTTGGCCCGCTCCTTGCTAATCAGAAAACAACAGTCCATTCCTTCCTTCCTTGAAAGCCGGCTTTCTCGGGATTGCGCCCCTGGGAAAGCCGGTTTTCTTTTGTCCGCCGCCCGGCTCAGCCCAGCAGCCGGAGAACGGCCGCCTCCACCTCATCCACGCCGATGTTCTCCAGGCAGGGAGGAACTGGATCCGCCTCGGGGCAGGCCAGGCCCGCAGTGTCCAGGGTGCAGGGCCGGCAGCGCGCCCGGCCGCGCAGCACCGCAAGCCCGGGCGGTGCCCACTGCCGGGCCGCGGTGGGGCCGAACAGCACCACCCCGGGCAGGCCCAGCATTCCGGCCAGGTGCAGGGGGCCGCAGTCGTTGCCCACGGCCAGCCGGGCTCCCAGCAGGGCGGCCTGGAGCGCGGGAAGGTCGGGCGGGTCCAGGGCCGGGAAGCCCCCGGGACCGAAGCCCCGCTCCAGCTCGGCCGGACCCCGTACGAAGGCCGGGGAAAGTCCGTGGGCCGCCAGCTTCCGGGCCAGTTCAAGAAATTTTACCCGGGGCCAGTGCTTGAGCCGGTGCCCGGCCCCCGGGAAGAGCAGCACCGTGTTTCCCGTGGCCGCGGCCCGGCCGAACAGTTCCTGGAATGCCGGGGCCCAGTCCGGGGCAAAGGGGATGCCCCGGGCCGCGAGCCTCTCCGCGTAGACCTCGCGCGGGGAGCGGCCGGGGGCGATTCCCGGCAGATACCAGTAGCCCGGGCCCGTTTCACCGAGTTTCTCTTTCAGCCCGAAGCGCACCGCCAGGCCGGGGGGCAGTTCCCGGGGCCAGGGACCGGGGAGCCGGGCCAACAGGTCGGCCCAGCGAGGAGGGCAGGGAGAGAGGCCCAAGGGCCGCATCCAAGGCAGGTAGGCGGGGCGGCCGGCCCACACCGGCTCCGCGGCCGTGCCGGCCAGGGCCAGGGAACGGATGGCCGGCCAGGCCAGCAGGAAGTCGCCCAGGGCTCCCTCGTGGATCAAATACATCTTGTCATCAAGTTTCATATGCCATACTTTTACAATGGAAACATCGCCACTTGGGGCCCTTTTCACAGCCAGCGGGAAGTGTGTGCATGGGCGCGGTCAAAACCTGTCCCTCGTGCGGCCAGCCGGTCACGGTCCACGTCAACCCCGTCCCCACGGTGGATGTCGTGGTTTTGTTGCCGGGTCAAGGCGTGGTCCTGGTGGAGCGGAGGAATCCGCCACACGGGCACGCCCTGCCCGGCGGGTTCGTGGACTACGGGGAGACCGTGGAGCACGCCGCGGTGCGCGAGGCCAGGGAGGAGACCGGGCTCGACGTGGTTTTGACCGGACTGCTCGGCGTCTATTCCCATCCTTCCCGGGACGACCGGCTGCACACGGTGAGCGTGGTCTTCACCGCCCAGGCCCTGGACCCCGCGGCCCTGCGCGCCGGGGACGACGCGGCCGGGGTGGGGGTGTTCCCCCTGGACGCCCTGCCCGTGCTGGCCTTTGACCACGCAAAGATCCTGGCCGATTATAGGCGGTGTCTATCCCGGGTTTCGCCTGAACCGGGCGGAGGCTATTTCCGAGTCTCCTGAAAAGGATTGTGTTGACAGGATTCCGCAACGTGCTGCAAAGCTAGTCTGGCGTCTCGAATACACGTTCAACTTCCCCATCCGGAAACGCATGGCCCGACCGCTCCTCCTCTTCGCCGCCTCCGAGATCTTCCCGTTCTCCAAGACCGGGGGCCTGGGCGACGTCATGGGCGCATTGCCCCTGACCCTGCACCGGATGGGCTACAACGTGGCGGTGGTCACCCCGTTCTACGGCCGGCTGGCCACCGGCGGGGTGCCGGTGCACCTGCTCTATGAGGGCTGCCCGGTGGGCTATCCCTACAGCCCGGTGACCTGCAACGTGTACCTGGCAGAGCTCTTCGGCATGCCGGTGTACTTCATCGACCGGGCCGAATACTTCGACCGCCGCTTCTACTACAACACCCACCAGGGCGACTATTTCGACAACTGCGAGCGCTTCGTGTTCTTCTGCCGGGCGGCCCTGGAATGGGCCCGCATGCTGGAGACCCCGCCCGCCCTGGTGCATGCCCACGACTGGCAGGCCGCCCTCATCCCGGCCTATTTGAATTTCTGGCGGCGCACCGACCCCTTCTGGCGCGACGTGAAGACCGTGGTGACCATCCACAACCTGGCCTTCCAGGGCCGCTTCGCCTTCCGCCTGTTCCTGGAGTCCGGCCTGCCGCACGAGGCCTGGCACATGGACGGCGCGGAGTTCTACGGCGACTTCAACCTGCTCAAGTCCGGCATCTCCTACGCGGACATGGTCACCGCGGTGAGCCCGGGCTACGCGGGCGAGATCACCACCCCCCAGTTCGGCTGCGGCCTGGAGGGCTCCCTGGCCAAGCGCTCGTCCACCCTGCGCGGCATCCTGAACGGCGCGGACTACTCGGTCTGGGACCCCTCCCAGGACAAGTACCTGGCCGCCACCTATTCGCGCAACAGCCTGAAGGGCAAGAAGGTCTGCAAGCGCTTCCTGCTGGAATACTTCGGCCTGGACCAGGCCCTCATGGACCGGCCGGTGCTGGGCTTCATCGGCCGGCTGCGGCGGCAGAAGGGCATCGATCTGCTCATCGAGATCCTGCCTGAGCTCATGCGCCGGAACCTGGGCGTGGTGGTCCTGGGCGAGGGCAACCTGGCCTTCGAGCAGAAGATCATGCAGCTCATGGAGGACTTCCCGGGCCGGCTGGCCGCCCGGGTGGGCTACACCGAAGAGCTGGCCCACCAGATCCAGGCGGGCTCGGACATCTTCCTCATGCCCTCGCGCTACGAGCCCTGCGGCCTGACCCAGATGTACTCCTTGCGCTTCGGCACCGTGCCGGTGGCCACCGCGGTGGGCGGGCTCAAGGACACCATCCGCTCCTTTCCGGACCCGGGCTGCACCGGGTTCACCTTTGCCCGGCCCGAGGCGGGCCTGTTCCTGGCCGCGGTGCTGGACGCAGTGCGGGTCTGGGAGCAGGAGCCCCGGGCCTGGGCCGACATACGCCGCCGGGCCATGGGCGAACACTTTTCCTGGGAGGATTCGGCGCAGGGCTACCTGGACGTGTACCGGGAGCTGGGCGCCTTGCCCTGACCACATCGCACCCACGCGCAACGAGAACGGAGGAGATCATGGCCCTGACCAAGCAGTACCTCAAATCCAAGCCGGTGGTGAAGGTGACTTTCCGCCTGCCCAAGGAGGCTGCGCCCGAGGCCAATGTGGTGGCCCTGGTGGGCGAGTTCAACAATTGGAACATCCAGGCCACCGCCATGGAGAAGCTCAAGAACGGCTCCTGGCGCACCACGATGGAACTGGAGGCGGGCCGGGACTACCAGTACCGCTACCTCATCGACGAGACCACTTGGGAGAACGACTGGGAGGCGGACAAGTACGTGCGCAGCAGCTTCGGCAACTGCGACAACTCGGTGGTCACCACCTAGGCCCGGCCGGGCCCTCCCCGCGCCGGCGGCACCGCGTTGCCGGCGTCCTGTCACCGCTCCGCCATGCGCGGCGCGGCACGGAGGGACTGTACGCTTCTTTTGGCGCATCCGATGCCTGCCCCTCTGCTTCTGCTCACCCTGGGCGACCCTGACGGCCTGGGTCCGGAACTGGTCTGCCGCCTGCTGGGGACCGGGGACCTGGCCCTGGATCGGCCGGTCCTGGCCCTGGGACCGGAGAGCGCCCTGTTGTCCGCGGCCCGCGCCGCGGGCCTGGGGCGTTTCTGGGCCCGGGTGGAGGATCCCGCCGCAGCGCGTGGCCCCGGGCTGCACCTCCTAGTCCCGGGGGGCCTGGACGATTTTACCCCGGCCCCGGGCCAGGTTCGCCCCGAGGGCGGCCGCGCCGCCGGCCTGGCCCTGGAGGCGGCCTGTGCGCTGCTCAATGCCGGCCGTGCCGCCGGGGTGGTCACCTGCCCCCTGCACAAGGCCATGCTGGCGGCCGCGGGCTTTCAC
>JAEXTU010000096.1 GCA_023453335.1 Pseudomonadota bacterium
GCCCGGCACACCGCGGCACGGTCAAACCCGTAGCCGAAATACCCGGCCGACCCGGCCAGCCGGTCCAGATGCCCCTCCAGGTAGGGAAAGCGGCCCCGTTCCCAGAGCATGGTCTCCAGGAGTCGGAACTCCCGGGCCGGGGTGGCGAGAAACCGCATCTTGGCCCGGCATTCCTCGTATTCACCTGCCGGCGTGGAGTCGTACGTCACGCCGCCGCCCACCCAGAAGCGGGCCTTGCCGGATTCCTTGTCCAGGACAACGGTGCGGATGGGGACGGAAAAGACGCAACCGCCCCCCGGGGCCACGTACCCGATGGCCCCGCAGTAGGCCTGGCGCGGCCCGGCCTCCAGGTAGCGGATGATCTCCATGCTGCGCACCTTGGGCGCGCCGGTTACCGAGCCGCACGGGAACAGGGCCGCCAGGATGTCGGGCAGCCCGGCTTCCGGCCGCAGGGTGGCGCGCACCCCGGAGGTCATCTGCCAGACCGTGGGGTAGGCCTCCACCTGGTAGAGGCCCGCGACCTGCACGCTGCCCGGCTCCGCCACCCGGCCCAGGTCGCTGCGCAGCAGGTCCACGCTCATCACGTTCTCGGCGCGGTCCTTGGGAGAGGCGGCCAGGGCTGCCCGCCGGGCCGCGTCCTCGGCCGGAAACCTGCCCCGGGCCGCGGTGCCCTTCATGGGCCTGGCCGTGATTTCCCGGCCTTGCACCCGGAAGAAAAGCTCCGGGGACAGCGAGAGGATGCGGTAGCGGCCCAGGTCCCGGTACGCCGCCTGGCCGGCCCGCTGCGCCCGGGCCAGGTCGTTGAACCAGGCCGCATCATCGCCTGAGGCGTCGCAGGTGAAGGGGATGGTGTAATTGACCTGGTACGTTTCCCCCTGGCGAATGAGCTCGCGGATGGCGGCCACGGCCTCGGCATGCGCCTGCGGCGATACGTCCGGTACCCAGCCCGAGGTGCGACACCCACCTGCGGGCAGGGATGCCGGAACAGGGAGCGCCGCACGGTACAGCCCGGCCCAGAGCAGGGGAAAGGAGCTGGGCGGATGCACGCGCAGGGCCGGGTCAAAGGCCGGGGCAGCCTCGTAGGCGAGCACCAGCGCGGCCCACATGCCCTGCGCCGCGGCCTGCTCCACCCGGGCCAGGACCGGACGAACGTCCTCGATCCGGTGGGCGGCCAGGGTCTGCTCCGGGCCGGCCAGGTGCAAGGACCATCCCGTGCCCAGGTCCGGCGGCCAGCCGAAGAGCGCGAATCCCTCCCCGGCGCTTTTCCCTTTCGGCATGCGGCGTGTCCTTCCCTTGCGTGCTGCAAAAAAAGCGGGCCGCCCCGGAGGGCGGCCCGTATGGATCAGGAACCGGTCGCGGCCTAGATCTGGCAGGTGCCGGCCGAGGTGGCCGACTCCCGGCAGGAGATGCGCGCCATGGCGCGGGCCAGGGCGGCCCGGATCCGGGCGTTGTCCATCTCCTCCTGCTGCTGGCGCATGCGCATCTCGGCGCGCTCCTTGGCCTTGCGGGCCCGCTCGACGTCGATCTCGGCGGCGCGCTCGGCCACTTCCGCGAGGATGGTGACCTTGTTGCCCGAGACCTCGGCAAACCCACCGGCCACGAAGACGTAGTGGTTCTTGCCGCTGTACTTGTAATAGAGATTGCCCACCTGCAGGGCGGTCAGGAACGGGATGTGGCCGGGCAGCACGCCGAACTCGCCCTCGTACCCGGGCGCGCCGACGTACTCCACATCCTGGCTCAGGACCAGCCGGTCGGGAGTGACTATCTCCAGATGCAACGCTTTGGACATGGCGACCTCCGGGGGTTCGCGGCGATTAGGCGCCCTGCTTGGAGCGCTCGATGACCTGCTCGATGCCGCCGGCCATGTAGAACGCCTGCTCCGCGACGTCGTCCATCTCGCCGTCCAGGATCATGCGGAAGCCCTTGATGGTGTCCTCCAGCTTCACGTAGACGCCGGGACGGCCGGTGAAGGCCTCGGCCACCGAGAAGGGCTGGGACAGGAACCGCTGGATCTTGCGGGCGCGGGACACGGTGAGCTTGTCCTCGTCGGAGAGCTCGTCCAAGCCCAGGATGGCGATGATGTCCTGCAGGTCCTTGTACTTCTGCAGCACGCCCTGCACTTCGCGGGCGGTGCTGTAGTGGGCCTTGCCCAGGACGTTGGGGTCCAGGATGCGGCTGGTGGAGTCCAGCGGGTCCACCGCGGGGTAGATGCCCAGCTCGGCGATCTGGCGCGAGAGCACCAGGGTGCCGTCCAGGTGCGAGAAGGTGGTGGCCGGCGCGGGGTCGGTCAGGTCGTCCGCGGGCACGTACACCGCCTGCACCGAGGTGATGGACCCCTTGTTGGTGGAGGTGATGCGCTCCTGCAGTTCGCCGAGGTCGGTGCCCAGGGTCGGCTGGTAGCCCACCGCGGAGGGCATGCGACCGAGCAGCGCGGACACTTCCGAGCCGGCCTGGGTGAACCGGAAGATGTTGTCGATGAAGAGCAGCACGTCCTGGCCTTCCGCATCGCGGAAGTACTCGGCCGCGGCCAGGCCGGTGAGGGCCACGCGGGCGCGGGCTCCCGGAGGCTCGTTCATCTGGCCGTACACCAGGGCGGCTTTCTCCAGGATGCCGGCATCCTTGAACTCGTGGTAGAGGTCGTAGCCCTCACGGGTGCGCTCGCCCACGCCGGCGAACACCGAGATGCCGCCGTGCTGCTTGGCGATGTTGTTGATCATCTCCATGAGGATAACGGTCTTGCCCACGCCGGCGCCGCCGAACAGGCCCATCTTGCCGCCCTTGGGGAACGGGATGAGCAGGTCCACGACCTTGATGCCGGTCTCGAGCAGCTCCACCGAGGTGCTCTGCTCGGTGAAGGCCGGAGCCTCGCGGTGGATGGGGAGCATGATGCTGGAGTCGATGGGACCCAGTTCGTCCACGGGGCGACCCACCACGTTCATGATCCGGCCCAGGGAGGCCTTGCCGGCCGGGACCAGGATGGGCTTGCCGGTGTCCTTGGCGGGCATGCCGCGGACCAGGCCCTCGGTGGCGTCCATGGCGATGGTGCGCACCACGTTGTCGCCCAGATGCTGCGCCACCTCGACGATGAGGTCAGGGGCGTCGGTGTTGTTCGGGTTGTTGATCTGCAACGCGTTTAAGATGTTCGGCAGTTTGCCTGCCGGGAATTCGACGTCCACGACGGCGCCGATGACCTGGACGATCTTGCCGATGTTCTCGCTCATTGGCTTATGCCCCCTTGCTATCCTTTCAGCGCTTCAGCGCCGCCGACGATGTCCATGAGTTCCTTGGTGATGACCGTCTGCCGGGTCTTGTTGTACAACAGCGACAGCGAGGCGATCATGTCGTCGCACGAGCTGGTCGCGTTGTCCATGGCGGTCATCCGGGCCGCATGCTCGCTAGCCGAGGTGTCCAGCATGCCGCGGTACACCTGCACCTTGATGAAGCGGGGCAGGAGTTCCGCGAGCAGGCCTTCCTTGCCCGGCTCGTAGATGTAGTCAGCCGAGGCGGTCTTGGCCTCGCCCTCCCCGCCCGCGGCGGCCATGGGCAGGAGGGTCATATCCGTCGGGATCTGCTTGGCCAGGCTGATGAACTTGCCGTAGATCACGTGGACCTCGTCCAGGGCGCCGGCCAGGTAGTCGCCGATGATCTTCATCCCCACCTCGCTCGCCAAGGTGAAGTCGAAGTTGTTCATGGCGTCCCGGTACTCCAGGACCATCTCGTTGCCGGTCTTGCGCATGGCGTCCCGGCCCTTCTTGCCCACGGAGTAGATCTTGACCGTCTTGCCCTCGCCGGCCTTGGCCTGGGCAAGCCTGGTCGCCATCTTGATGAGGTTGGCGTTGAAACTGCCGCACAGGCCGCGGTCAGAGGTCACCAGGAGAATGCCGACGTTCCTGACCTCTTCCCGGACCTCGAGCAGCGGATGGACATCCTTGCCCGCGCCGGCGGCCAGTTCGCCGAGCATCTCGTAGAACTTGTCGGCGTAGGGACGGAAGCGCTCAATGCGGCTTTGCGCGCCGCGCAGTTTCGCCGAGGCCACCATGTTCATGGCCTTGGTGATCTGCTTCGTCTTCTTGACGCCGACGATCTTGTTTTTAACGACTTTCAGGGACGGCATGCGCTACCCCCCTAGGCCTGGAAGCCTTTCTTGAACTCTTCGATGGCGGCCTTCAGCCGCTTTTCGATGTCGTCGTCCAGCTTCTGCTTGCCCTTGATGTCGGCCAGGATGTCGGCCTTGGCGTTGCGCAGAAACTCGAGGTACTCGCCCTCGAACTTGCGCACGGCCTCCACCGGCACGTCGTCCATGAAGCCGCGGGTGGCGGCGTACATGGAGGCGACCTGCTCCTGCACCGGCATGGGCTGGTACTGGGCCTGCTTGAGCAGCTCCACCAGGCGCGCGCCGCGGTTGAGCTTGGCCTGGGTGGCCTTGTCCAGGTCGGAGCCGAACTGGGCGAAGGCGGCCAGTTCGCGGTACTGGGCCATGTCCAGGCGCATGGTGCCGGCGACCTGCTTCATGGCCTTGATCTGGGCCGCGCCGCCCACCCGGGACACCGAGAGGCCCACGTTGATGGCGGGGCGCACGCCGGCGTTGAACAGGTTGGGCTCCAGGTACACCTGGCCGTCGGTGATGGAGATCACGTTGGTCGGGATGTACGCGGACACGTCG
>JAEXTU010000104.1 GCA_023453335.1 Pseudomonadota bacterium
GGCCGCGGCGTCCTCCCAGGACTTCTTGCTCGTGCCCACCAGCTCGATGATCTTGTACACGCTCATGGCTCCCTCCCCGGGTTGGCTGAACGCAGGGGCCGCGAGGCGGCTCCAGGGTCCTTATCCCATGCAGGGCGGAGGGAGTAAAGGGCAGTTCAGGCCGAGGGCAGAAGCCCGCTCACGCAGGCCGCGGCCTTGATGCCCTTTTTCTGGCCGGTGAAGCCCAGGCCCTCCTCGGTGGTGAACTTCACGTTCACCTGGGCCGCCGGGAGGCGCAGGAGCCGGGACAGGCTGTCCCGGATCTGGTCGCGGAAGGGGGCCAATTTCGGGACCTGGGCGATGACCGTCACGTCGGCGTGGGTGAGCACCAGCCCGGCCTTGTCCGCCATCTGCATCACTTCATTGAGGAAGATCGCGCTCTCCAGGCCCGCGTTGGCCGCATCCGTGTCCGGGAAGTGCTGGCCGATGTCGCCCGCGCCCAGGCAACCCAGCACCGCGTCGGTCACCGCGTGCAGGAGCACGTCCCCGTCCGAGTGGGCCACCACCTCGGGACCGCCGGGAATGGGCACGCCCCCCAGCTTCATGGGCCGGCCCGCCCCGTACTTGTGCACGTCGTAGCCCCAGCCCGTGCAGGGCAGGGGGGCGGCGGACGCGCCGGCCAGCAGGCGCAGGTCCTCGGGGGTGGTGATTTTCACGTTGTCCTCCTCGCCGGGCACCACGGCCACCGGCCGGCCCAGGCGCTCCACCAGCATGGCGTCGTCGGTCACGTCCCAACCGTGCGCGGCCGCGGCGGCGTGGGCCTCGCGGAGCAGGGGCAGGGCAAAGGCCTGGGGCGTCTGCACCGCCACCAGGTCGGCCCGGTTGGGGGTCTCGGCCACCCGGCCGGCGGCCACCCGCTTCACCGTGTCCTTGAGGGCGATGCCTGGGATGGCCGCCTGCTCACCGCCCTCCAGGGCGTCCAGGAGCCGGGAGGCCAGGCCGGCCGAGGCAAAGGGCCGGGCCGCATCGTGCACCAGCACCGCGGCGCAGTCCCGGGGCAGGGCCGAGAGGGCCGCGGCCACCGAGTCCTGCCGCCGCTCGCCCCCGGCCACGGCCACACAGGGCAGGCCGAGGGGCTCGGCCGCCAGCAGGGATTCCAGTTCGGCCCGGCGGTCATCGAGTTCTGCGGCGGGGAAGGCCAGAACCAGGCCCTGCACCCGGGGCGCCCGGGCCAGGGTGCGGACCGAGGCCCAGTACAGGGGCCGGCCGTCCAGCAGCAGGAACTGCTTGCGGGAGGCTAAGCCGGCGGCGGCCATGCGGCTGCCGCTGCCCGCGGCCAGCAAAACTGCCCATGCGTTCACCACCGGACCTCCTGGAAAGCAAAGCCCGGCCGGAGGACCGGGCGCGCACGCCATACGACACCGCGTGCAGTCTCATCGCTTCCCCGGCCAGGCCGGGGTGAGGAAAAAAAGGGAGTCGGACTGTAAGCCGGGTTCTGTCGAGGACTGCCATTCCTCTAGGATCCGGGTTGCCCCGGACCTCAAGCAGCCTACCCGAAGGCATCGGCCGGGCCAGCCTCGAACGCCTTCCTATTTGGCCTTTCTCCGGACGGGGCTTGCCAAGCCGGCAACGTCGCCGCTGCCGCTGGTGGGCTCTTACCCCACCGTTTCACCCTTACCGGCTTGCGCCGGCGGTCTGTTTTCTGTGGCGCTATCCGGGAGGTCGCCCCCCCCTGGACGTTATCCAGCGTCCTGCCCTGCGGAGCCCGGACTTTCCTCCCCGGCGCACGCGCCGCGGCGGCAGTCCGCCCGACTCCCGGAAGAAGCATAGCCATCCCTGGCCGGGGAGTCAAAGGCCGCGGCCTGGTGCAGCATCCCTGCCCGCAAACCGAAACCGCCGCCCCCTGCGCTGCGTGCGAGGGAGCGGCGGTTTCCGACAGGCTGCCGCGCAGGCCAGTGAGATACTCGCGCTAAACGTTCAGGCAGGCCGCGGCGTCCTGCTCGGTGAAGTGCTCGCACCAGTAGATGAGGCGCTGGCAGTTGGGGCAGGAGATGATCTGGGTGCCTTTCTGCAGATCGTTGAAGATCTGGGGGGGGATGGAGATGTGGCAGCCGCCGCAGACCCCGCCGTCCACCGGCACGATGACCGGGTTGGAGATGCGGGAGCGGATGAACTCGTAGCGGCCCAGGATGGGCGGGGGCACCACGCCGCAGGCGTTCTTGCGCTTGCTGCCCAGGGTGGACAGGCGCTTCTGGGCCTCGGCCATGCGCTTGTCCAGGCTGGAGCGCTTGGTGTCCAGGTCGGCGACCAGGGTGGTGCTCTTGCCGTCCATCTCCTTGCGGAACTCGTCCTGCCGGGCCAACTCCTCGGCCAGGGCCACCTGCTCGTCCTCCCGGGTGCGGTTGATCTTCTCCAGGCTGTCCATCTCGCGGACCATGGCCTGGTGTTCCCGGGTATTCTGGACCATCATGAGCTTGTTCTTGCTCTTCTTGATCTTCATCTCGTTGTCCTCGATCTCGGTATCGAGGCGCTTCTGCTGGTTCTTCAGGAGCTCTATCTTCTCGTTGAGCTGGGTGGCCTGGTCCGCCAGAGCCTTGCTCTGCTCCTCCAGGGCGGTGACCTCCTGAGGGGCGTCCTGCAGTTCCCTCTCCAGGAGCAGGATCTCGTTGTCCACACGTTGCAGGACCACCAGCTGTTCGATCTGTTTGAGGTACAGGCTCAAGGGTATATCCTCCTTCTTGCGGGCCGCTCGCGGTCCGGCGTCAATCCCGATGTTGCCCCGGGTGCAGGACCGCGAGCGGGTCCCGTCCCGGGAAGAAGCGCACCTCGACCCCGGCCGGGGCCAGTTCCGCGGCCAGGGACCCGGCCAGGAGCCGGATCATTTCCTCTTCCAGGGAAAAATGCCCCACGTCCACCACGCACAGGCCGGTGGCCGGATGGCCGGCGTCCAGGGCCTGGTGGTACTTGAGGTCGCCGGTGACCAGCACCTGCGCGTCTGCGGCGCGGGCCGTGGCGGCCAGGGAGCCGCCGGCGCCGGGGCAGACCGCCACCCGCGCCACGCGGGAGGGGCGCTCGCCGGCCAGGGTCCAGAAGTTCCGCCGGACCAGGGAGGCCAGGGCCGTGGCAAAGGCGTCCCAGGCCAGGGACGCGGGCAGGTCGCCCACCTGACCCAGCCCCAATCCCTCGGCCGTGGGCTCCAGCACCGCGACCCCGGTGAGGCCCAGCCCCCGGGCCAGCCAGCCGGCCGGGCCGGCGGGGTTGGCGTCCAGGGAGGTGTGCGCGGCGTAGAGCCAGGCCCCGGCGGACAACACGGCGCGGGCCGCGTCCAGGAAGGGTCCGGGCGCGTCCAGGGGCTTGGGCTCCATGTAGAGCGGATGGTGGGTGAGGATGAACTGCGCGCCCCAGGCCAGGGCCTCGGCAATGAAGGCGGGGGTGGGGTCCAGGCCCACGGCCAGGCGGGAGGCCGCGGGGGAGATTCCGGCCGCCTGGAGGCCGGAGCGGTCCCAGGGGGCCTGGGCCGCCGGAGGGGCTACGCGCTCGATATGCTCAATGATCCGGGTAACGTCCATGCGTATCCGTATCACGCACCGGGCAAAAAGCAGGAAGGTGCTTCCCCTTGTGTGGAAAGCACCTTCCCGAGTGAAGTAACCGCCCCGCGGGGCAGGGATGCTTCAGGTCCTTTGAGAATGCCCGGCACCTGTAATCCTCGTGGTGGGCCGACCAGGATTCGAACCTGGGACCGGCCGGTTATGAGCCGGCGGCTCTGCCAACTGAGCTATCGGCCCATTTTTTTGCTCAGTAGAGCAGAGTCTCATATCCTCCTGCCGGACAGGTGTCAAGGGAAAATGCCGGAGGCTCAGGCCGGCTTCTTGGGGCACTTCTCCTTCACGTAGCTGATGATGGAGCGGCCGGCCAGGGCGCCTTCGCCCACCGCCACCGAGATCTGCTTGAAGCGGCCCACGCAGTCGCCGGCCGCGAAGATGCCCGGGATGTTGGTGGCCTGCCCCTGGTCCACCTTGATGGCGTTGCCCTCGGTCTCCAGGGCCAGGGTCTTGGCGAAGTCCCCGGACGAGGCCTCGCCCACGGCCACGAACATGCCGAAGGTGTCGAAGCTGGACCCGTCGGCGAACACCATCCGCTCCAGGCCGCCGGTCCCTTCCAGCCGGGCGATCTTCTGCTCCAGGAGCGGGATGTTGGCCTCCTTGAGCTTCTCCATGAATTCCGGGGTGATGGTGGGGGCCTTGCCATTGGTGCAGATGGCCACGCTGGGGGTGTAGGTGGTCAATTCCAGGGCCGAGTTGGCGGCGTACACGCCCTCGCCCAGGACTACCACCTGCTTGCCCCGGAAGAAGAACCCGTCGCAGGACACGCAGTAGGACACGCCCTTGCCCTCCATCTCGTCCAGGCCCGGGATGTTGGGCTTGGAGCGGGTCACCCCGGTGGCGATCAGCACGGCGCAGGCCTTGAAGTGCTGGGTTTCGGTCTTGACCTCGTAGGAGGTCCCGTCGTCCCCGAAGTGGATGCCCAGCACCCGCTCGTTCACGAACTCGGCCCCGAACCGGGCCACGCCGCGGCGGCCCTGGTCCATGAGCTGGGCCCCGGTGATGGTCTCGGCAAAGCCGAAGTAGTTGTCGATCTCGTACTCGCCGTCGATCTTGGGCTTGAGGCCGGCGATGACGGTTTCGACGCCGGCGCGGCAGGTATACAGGGCGGCGGACAGGCCGGCGGGGCCCTGTCCCACGATGACCAGTTGCACGGTGCGCATGCGCTCCTCCCAGGTGGTGTGGCCCCGGCCAGGCGGACCCGGCCGGAGTCCTGTTCCTGGCCCAATTCCGGGCCGGGGTCAAGGCCGGGAAGCGGCGCAAAAAAAGGCCCCGCCTCGGCGGGGCCTGGGGAAGCGCAAAGGAGTTGGCGGCTAGCCTTGGGCCGCGGGCTCCTCGGCGGTGCAGTCCGAGGAACAGACCATGTTCCGGCCCGAGGCCTTGGCCAGGTACAGGGCCTGGTCGGCCTGGCGCACCAGGTCCACCTTGCGGGACAGGGAGCCGGGGGACAGGGAGGCCACCCCGATGGAGGCCGTGACCTGGAAGGCGACCCCGCCGGACACGAAGCGCTTGCGGGCGATCTTCTCGCGCAGGCGGTCGGCCAGGTTCCAGGCGTTCTCCTCGTCGGTGTGGGGCAGGATCACCGCGAACTCCTCGCCGCCGTAGCGGGCCGCGAAGTCGGTGGAGCGCAGGGTCTCGTTGAGCAGGACCCCCACCTCCTTGAGCACCAGGTCCCCGGCCTGGTGGCCGTGGGTGTCGTTGATGCGCTTGAAGTGGTCCAGGTCCATGAGCAGGAGCGACAGGTCGTTGCCGTAGCGCTGGTGCCGGGCCAGCTCGTCCACCAGGCGCTCGTCGAAGGACTGGCGGTTGTGGATGCGGGTGAGCCCGTCGTGGTCGGCCCGGGTCTTGACCTCGCGGTAGAGCAGGGCGTTCTTGAGGGCCAAGGCCAGGTGGTTGATGGCCGAGTGCAGCACCTCGCGCTGGTCCTTGCCCAGGCGGGACTCGCCGGACAGGAGCAGGGCCAGGCAGCCGAAGGTCTGGCCCCCGGCCTTGAGGGGCAGGAGCACCACCTTGCCGGCCTGGGGCGAGAGTTCCCCGGCCTCGGGCGCGGCCGCGTCCATGAGGAAGGTGAGCTGGTAGCCGGCCATGGGGCCGCCCGAGAGCTTGGCCGCGCTTTTCAGGAGGAACTCCACCCAGGCGTCCTGGGCCGCGGCCTGCTCCTGGAAGCACAGGAACAACTCGGCCTCGGCCGCGCCGCCCGCCGGGGAAGTCCAGAACGCGCCTTGCACCGCGGCCACCGGCAGGAGCATGTTCAGGTCCTCGCGAGCCTGGGCCAGGATGGTGGCCGGATTCAGGCTCTCCACCGCCCGGGACAGGGTGCGGTTCAGGAAGAGCAGGGCGTCGGTCTTGAAGGCCAGGATCTCGCGCTCCAGGGCGATCTCCCGGGTCATGCGCAGGATGTCCTCGTAGATGGCCGCGGCCTCGGCGGCCCGGGCCAGCACTGCCCGCACCTTGTCCTCGGTGAGCGGGCTGGAGACCAGGGAGAGGAAATCCCGGTCCAGGAGGTCGGCGTAGTCGAGCACCGGGTGGTTGGGCTCGAGGAGCAGCACCTTCTGCAGGGGCTCCATGCCCAGGATGAAGGCGTGCAGTTCCGGGGGCAGGGCGGTCCAGACCCGGCTGGGGATGAAGACCAGGAAGGGGCGCTCCCGCTTCACGTCCCCGGCCGTGGGCAGGGCCGCGGCGGTCCAGTCGCGCAGGATGTAGTCCGTTCCCGCGCCGGCGATGATGCGCTGGCGCTCGATATCGTTGAGTCCCAGGCCCCAGAGCAGTTCAGGGGCGGAATGCGTGGCCATCTCGACCTCCCTCGGAAAAACCGTTCTGCCGGGAATTTTTAGCAAGAACAGGGCCAAGGGGGAGGAGAAAGGAATGCCAGGAGGTTTCATCACGTGGGCCAGGGGGGAGCGGCCCCTACGTCAGATTGTTGACGACCGCGGCTCAGGCAACCTTTTCCAGCAGGCCGGCGTACAGGGCGAGCAGTTCGTCGGCGTTCTCGGCCATGCCCTTCACCGGCCCGATGCCCGCGCGCAGGGCGGCGCGCAGCCCGGGGTCCGCGGCCAGGCGGGCCATGGCCAGGGCCAGACCCGCGGGATCCTCGGTCGGGAAGAGCAGGCCGTTCACCTCGTGCCGCACCACCTCGGGCAGGGCGCCCACCTTGGCGGCCAGCACTGGGACCCCGGCGTGCAGCGCCTCCCGGGCCACGAAGGAAAAGGTCTCCATGCGCGAGGGCAGGACCACGGCCTCGGCCCGGGCCAGGATGCCCGGCAGGTCCTGCCGGGTGTAGGCCCCGCACCAGCGCACACCGTCCGGGGCCATGGCCCGGACCTTGTCCAGGTAGGCCGGGCTGTTGGCCGAACCGTGCACCGACAGTTCCACCCGGCCCCGGGGCAGGGCGGCCAGGGCGGACACCGCCAGGTCCAGGCCCTTGAACCAGGTGATCCCGCCCAGGTAGGCCAGGCGCAGGGGGCCGGCCGAGGGCTCGGCCGGGTGCTCGGCCGGTTGCGCCGGGAAGGGCGGCAGGCCCAGGGGCTGGCGCAGGGCGCGGGGGGTGGCGAAGCCCAGGTCGTGGTGCACCTTGCGGCTGAAGAGCGAGGGGAAGATGACCCGGCGGTAGCGGAGCATGGCCCGCCGGGCCAGATCCAGGCGCAGCCCGGCCTGGGCCGGGTCCAGGCCGGCGCAGGCCGCGCAGACGCCGGCCTCGGGCTGCGCCGTGCACATCTCGCCCGCGCCGGTGATGCGCAGGGAGGTGGCGCAGGGCAGGGAAAAGTCGTGCAGGGTGGCCAGGGTCGGCACCCGGGCCGCGTCCAGGCCGTCCAGGGCCGCGGTGGTGAACCAGGCCAGGTTGTGCACGTGGCACAGGTCCGCGCCGAAGTCCCGGGCCAGGCCGGCCGCCACCTCGCGCATCCGCGGGTTATAGGCCAGGCCACGCTCCGCGGCGGCCACCGGCACCCGGGCCACGGCCATCCCCTCGGCCTGCTCCAGGACCGGGGGGCCGGGGGGCCCGGCCACGGGCAGGGGGTGGGCGGCCAGCACCCGGCAGTCCCGCCCGGCCAGCTCCCGGGCCAGGCCGAGCACGTACTGCTCGGTGCCCGCATTGCCGTAGGGCGGGAAATTATCCAGGAGCATGAGCACGTTCACCAGGCGGATTCTCCAGGGCCGAGGGGCCGGCATGGTTTTTTCATGTCACCGCCCCAGGATTACAAAACCCGTGCCGACGACCGCGGCGCGGAAGAGCCTGGACCCTTGCCCGCCGCGGCCCGCGCGGCCGGGCCGGGGTGCGGGAACCCCCGGCCGGAGCCCTGACGCCGGGAAGATTTTGCCGGAGGCAGCCATGACGTTCCGTCCCCTGGTTTCGGTGGTGGTGGCCAACTACAACTACGGCCGCCATTTCCAGCAGTTTTTCGAGGCCCTGGCCGCCCAGACCCTGGACCTGGCCCGGGTGGAGGTCATCCTGGCCGACGACGGGAGCGTTGACGGCTCCCCGGCCCTGGCCCGGTCCTGGGGCGACTGGCTGCCCGTGGGCCGCTTCGAGCTTCTGGAGCTGCGCCACCACGGCCTGCCCGGCCCGGTGCGCAACGCCGGGTTCGCCCAGGCGAGAGGGGAGTTCCTGGCCTACCTGGACCCGGACGACGCCCCGGCCCCCCGCTTCCTGGAGTCCTGCCTGGAGGCCCTGGAGGCCCATCCCCGCGCCGGCCTGGCCTACACCGACTGCATTCTCCGTGAAGGACACGAGGGTGAGGCCGAACGCCGCATCTGCGCCCCGGAATTTACCGCCGACCTCCTGCGTACCCAGAACTTCCTGACCTCCTCGCCCCTCATGCGGCGGGCGGTCTGGGACCAGAGCCGCGGGTTCGCGGCCAACACCGCCTACGAGGACTGGGACTTCTGGGTCCAGGCCGCGGCCAACGGCTTCACCGGGGTGCGGGTGCCCGAACCCAACAACATCTACTGCGTGCACGGGGCCAACTATTCCCGGCAGGCCGTGGAGCAGGACGGCCCGGCCAAGGCCCGGCTGGTGCTCAACAACCCCGGGTTCTTCGACCCGGCGGTGCGGGCCTGGGCTCTGGGCGTGCTGCGCGGCGCGCTGTGGGCCGCACCCTTCGGCCGCGGACTCATCCCCCGGCCCCAGGACGTGGAGCGGTTGCGCGCCATCGCCGCGAGTGTCATGGCTGCTCATGGGGCTGCCCACGAGGCCGCGCCCCGAGCCGGCCAGGCGGCGGGGGCTTAGATGGCGAAGAGGCCGCGCACTCCCCGCATTTGGGGCACCCTGGACCCCTTCCTGGAGTCCGGGGAGGCCATGGGCCGCACCGCGGCCAATGCCAGGTTCCTGTGCGGCCTGCTGGCGGCCGATCCCTTCGACGCCTACCATTTCTTCCTGCCCGACCGGGCCGCGGCCTCGGCCCACGCCGGCCTCCTGGCCAAGGAGTTCCCGGCTCTGCACCGGGCTGGCAAGTTCCGGGTGGCCGAGCGCCTGGCCCTGCCCGCGGCCCTGGCCGAGGTCCCCTACCACTGCTTCCACCTCTCGGACTGCATCAGCCACCCGGCCCATTTGGCCCGGCTGCGCAATCTGCACGCCCCGGACATCTTCCCCATCACCGGAACCACCCATTCCCTGAGCTACGCCCGCTACCCGCGCGAGTTCCTGGGCCACCTCTGGCCGGGATGCACGGCCCGGGACTGCGTGGTGGCCACCTCGGCCAGCGCAAAGCAGGTGGTGGAGGGCTTCTACGCCGGCCTTCGCCAGGAATTCGGCCTGGACCCGGCGCGCTTCCTGGCCCCCCGGGTGGAGCGCATCCCCCTGGGCGTGGACCCGGCGGCGCTCACCCCGGCGACCCCGGAGGAGAGGGTCGCCCTGCGCCGTGGCCTGGGCCTGGCCGAGTCCGAGGCCCTGGTGCTGGTCTTCGCCCGACTCAGCCATGATTCCAAGCTGGACCTCCTGCCCGTGCTGCGGGCCTTTTCCCGGCTCTTCGCCGCGGGGGTGGACCCGGCTGCGGTGCGTCTGGGCCTGGCCGGCTGGACCGTGGCCGGGGACAGCTACCTGGACACGGTGCTCGGCCTGGCCGCCAGGCTGGGGGTGCGCTGCCTGGCCGCGCCCCGGCCGGACGAGGCGGCCAAGGCCCGGCTCTTCCGGGCCGCGGATATCTTCCTCTCCCCGGTGGACAACGTGCAGGAGACCTTCGGCCTGACCCTCCTGGAGGCCGCGTCGGCCGGCCTTCCCGCCATCGCCGCGGACTGGGACGGGTACCGCGACCTGGTGGTCCCGGGCCAGACCGGGCTCCTGGTCCCCACTCTGGGGCCGGCCTGCACCGCCGAGCTGGACGCCCTGGCCCCCCTGTGCTTCGACAACCACGCCCACCTGCTCCTGGCCCAGCAGACCGTGGTGGACGTGCCCGCCCTGGCCGAGGCCCTGGGTCGGCTCCTGGGCGACCCGGCGGAACGGGAGCGGATGGGCCGCGCCGCCCGGGAGCGGGTGATGCGGGAGTTCTCCTGGGCAACGGTGGTGCAGCAGCACCTGGATCTCTGGGAACAACTGCGCGCCGCGCCCGTGCACCAGGAGGCCCTGCGCGGTCAGATTCATCCCCTGCACCTGGACTACGCCCGGGTATTCGCCGGGCACCCGACCCAGGCCCTGTCGCTGGACCTCATGCTGCGCCGCACCCGGGCCGGGGAGGCCCTGTACCGCGGCCAGGAGCACCCGGTGCTCTATGCGCCCCTGGAGGGCCGCATCGTGTCCGAGGAGTTGCGTCGGCTCCTCCTGTTGGTTCGTGCGGAAATCTCCGCCGGGAACCTACTGCGCAAAGTCCAGGACAACCTGGGCCTGGGCGCGGAGCGGGCCGCGGCCCTGCTGCTCTATGCACTCAAGCACGATTTCTTGGAGCGGGTCCGTGCATAGCGCCGCCATCCACCAGCACCGGGTGCTCCAGGACCGGGGCGGGGCCGCGGGCGGGGGC
>JAEXTU010000106.1 GCA_023453335.1 Pseudomonadota bacterium
GCTCAAAACCCCGGAGGAGACCCTGTCCAAGCTGGCCACCTTCGACGCGGCCTCGGGCCACTCCCTGCGCCACACCCTGTCCGCGGACTACCCCCGGCTGCCGGCCGCGGCCTTTCCCCTGGCCCGCAGCGCGGGCCAGGCCCTGGCCCTCTGCCTGATCCCGGGCGGCGGCGGGGTCTGAGCCCCCCCGCGCCGCATCCCCGCCCCCTCTCCGGGCAATGCAAGACGCCCCGGCGGGCCTGGCGAGGTCCGGCGGGGCGTCGGCTTGCGGCGTCTTGCGGGGTCAGGGCTTGGCCGGGGGCACGGCCGGGGCCTGCTCCCCGATCTTGAAGTCCGGGGGAGGCGGCTCCTTGGGCGTCGCGTCCCGGGGCTTGGGCGGCAGGTTCAGCAGGAAGATGCTGATACGCCGGTTGCGCGGATCCAGTGGGTTGTCAGGGATGAGCGGCTGCTTGGCCTCCAGGCCGGCCACCCGCACCACCCGGCTTTCGTCGATGCCGGTGGCCACCAGGTAGTGCATGGCCGCCAGGGCGCGGTCCACCGAGAGGTCCCAGTTGTCGATGCCGGCGCGGTTGAGGGGGGCGGCGTCGGTGTGGCCCTCGACCACGATGGAGTTGGGCAGGCCGGTGATGGCCTGGCCCAGGATCTGGAGGGCGTCGCGGCCGATCTCGGTGAGCGAGGCCTGGCCGGCATCGAAGAGCGGGCGGCCCTCCTTGTAGCGGAGCTGGATGCGCACCCCGTCCGGCACCCGGTCCACGGTCACCAGGTCCTTCATGTCCCCCAGCTTGAGCTCGATGATGGAGTTGAGCTTCTGCTCGATCTCCTCCGGGGTCAGCTCCACCGGCGGCTTGTCCTCGACCTTGGTCTTGGCCCGCACCTCGGGGCCGGGGGGAGCCGGCTGGTCGGAGATGTTCACCGCGGTGGTGCCGCCCGCACCCTCGAACATGCTGGCCGAGCCCTTGAAAAGGTCGTATTCGTTGAAGTATTTCGAAAGGTTCTCCTTGACCTGGGGACTGGCCATGGAGACCAGCCACATGAGCAGGAAGAAGGCCATCATGGCGGTGACGAAGTCCGCGTAGGCCACCTTCCAGCTGCCGCCGTGCGCCCCGGCGTGGCCGGCCTTCTTCTTCTTTATGATGATCGGCTGATCACTTTTTGGCGCCACGCATGGCTCCTTCCAGGTCCGCGTAGGAAGGACGCTGGGCCGTGGGCACGGCGCGGCGGCCGGCCTCCAGGGCCAGGACCGGGGCTATGCCCTGGGCATAGGCCAGGATCGTGGACTTGACCACGCTCAACATGGCCTGGTGGTCGCGGGCCCGGTTCTCCAGGTTGTGGCCCATGGGACCCACGAACCCGTAGCACAAGAGCACGCCCAGGAAGGTGCCCACCAGGGCCGAGCCGATGGAGTGGCCGAGCACCTCGGGCGGCTCCTTGATCTTGCCCATGGTCAACACCACACCGAGCACCGCGGCCACGATGCCCAGGCCGGGCAGGGAGTCGGCGATCTTGCTCACCGCGCCCGAGGGCACCAGCTCCCCGGCGTGCTGGGTGTCCATGTCCAGCTCCATGAGGCTGTCCAAGTACAGGGGCTCCAGGCCGCCGGCCATGAACACCTTGAAGTTGTCGCAGATGAACTCGCTGATCTCGTGGTTGCTCTGAATCTGGGCATAGCGGCCGAAGATGGAGCTGGCCTTGGGGTCGTTGACCTGGACCTCGATGGCCCGCACGCCCTCCTTGCGGGCCAGGACCAGGAGTTCGTACATGAGCATGAGCAGCTGCATGTAGGTTTCCCGGGTGGCCTCCTTGCCGGTGAAGACGTGGATCAGGCCGTGCAGGGTGGAGGTGAGCACCGCCTTGGGCGAGGCGATGAGGAAGGCGCCCAGGGCCGCGCCGCCGATGATGACCACCTCCGCGGGCTGGTAGAGCACCGAGAGGTTGCCGTGCTCCATGAGGTAGCCGCCGATGACTCCTCCCAGGACCACGAAAACGCCGATGATCGCGAACATGGACGGCTCACTCCTGCTGCACGGCGGCGAGGCGCCGGGTGGAAACAGTGGGCTATCAGCAGGTATTCCTTACGCTGCTCTTCCTTCCAGGGCAAGATATCCCCGGAATCCATGCAAATCCCTTGCCGGAAAAAAAAGCGCGCCCCGGGGGGCGCGCTCACGGCAGGACTTCAAGCCGGCGTCAGTTCACCGCCTCCTTGAGGTTCTTGCCCGCGGTGAACTTCACCGTGCGGGTGGAGTCGATCTTGATCTCCTCACCGGTGCGCGGATTGCGGCCCTTGCGTGCCGCCCGCTTCACCACCCGGAAGGAACCGAAACCCTGCAGGGTCACGTGTTCCCCCTTGGCCAGGGTGTTGACCACCTCGTCCATAAGCGAGGCCACCGCGCGGCCCACCGCAGCCTTGGACAGACGCCCGTTCTTGGTCATGATGGTGGCGATGAGGTCCGTCTTGTTCATTCCCGTTGCTCCTTTTCCAACTCCCTGGTGTCCTTGCCTGCCCGCTCTCCGTTCGGAGAAAAACGGGCCTCTCCCCTCAACCTGTTGAAACCCCTTGCGACAGGGTCATTCCATGGCGGAGAGTATACCCCTGCTCCGGGGGCGGGAGTCCATAGGGCCAAGGCGCAAAGTGCCGGGGCTTTCTCCCGATTTTTTCTGGGGGATTCTCCCAGCCATGCCGGGAAAAGGCGCGGAAAAAGGTCTATTCCACCCAATCCTCGATGTCGATGAGACCCAGGCGGGCGGCGTAGCGGACCAACTCGATGGTACTGGAAAGGCCGAGCTTTTTCATGAGGTTGGCGCGATGGTTCTCCACGGTCTTGGCGCTCACGAACAGGCGCTCGGCAATGGCCTTGGTGGAGAGCCCCTCCACCACCAGGCGCATGACCTCCTGCTCCCGGGCGGTGAGCGCGGCGTAGGCCTCGTCCGCGCCGGCCTCCTTGCGTTTCTCGGGCGAGCGCAGCTTGCGCACCACCTCGGCGGACACCGTGCTGTCCAGGTAGCTCTCGCCCCTGGCCACCGCGTGCAGGCCGTGCAGGAGCTTCTCGGCCGCGGACTCCTTGACCAGGTATCCGGTGGCCCCGGCGGCGAAGGCGTCGGCGATGTAGTCCACCCCGGAGTGGAAGCTGACCATCATGACCCGGGTGGCGGGGGACAACTCCAGGAGCCGGCGGGTGGCCTCGATGCCGCTCATGTCCGGCAGGGAGATGTCCATGACCACCACGTCCGGGAAGATGCTCCCGGTCAGGCGCAGCCCCTCGCTCCCGGACCCCGCCTCGCCGGCAATGACGAACAGAGGGTCGCGCTGCAGGATGGCCTTGAGCCCCTCCCGGAACAGGGGGTGGTCTTCGATGATGAGCAGCTTCTTGGGACTCGCGGGCATCTGGCCTCCGGCCGGCTCATGGGCTTCCCGGCCCCTTGGACACTATACCGAAACCCCCGGCCCCGGCAACTTGGGAGAGGCCCGGCGGCCGCGCTGGTTGCCATTGCCCCGCAGTTGCGTTACAGCACGGGCTGTTTGGCAAAAACGCTAGGATTCCCATGCCCTGCACCCTGCCATACCCGGATCGGCAACCCCCTAGGGGCTGGTCTGGTCATGTGTTCCGAGGGTGACCCCGACCGGGTCGCCCTCGGTTGTTTTCCGGGCCTGGGAATCGACGGTGGGAGCATGAGCAAGAAAAAAGGTCAGACCAAGGT
>JAEXTU010000119.1 GCA_023453335.1 Pseudomonadota bacterium
CCCGGGGGCCGCACCGACGTGATGCTGGTGGAGGCCGAACTGCTGGCCATGGCCCCGGGCACGGCCCGGATGCGCTACACGGCCCTCATCCGCGAGGCCAATGTGGGCGACGCCCCGCACCAGGTGCGCGAGGACTGGGCCTTCACCCGCCCCACCGACGCGCCCGACGCCATGTGGAAGCTGGACACGGTCTCGGAGTCCGCCGGCTGACGCCCTTTTTGCTGAAAATCACGACCGCCCGGCTCCCCGACCACGTCGGGGGAGGCCTGCCCGCCGGCGTCCTGCCACCCTGCGGCCATGGCCGCCCACCCCGCTGAAAATCGAAGATTTTTATTAGAAATCAGCGCGTTGCCGAGCCACTGAACAGCTCGGGGAAAGCCCGCTCATAGGCGGCCTGGACCGCCTGGGCCATGGCCGCGTCGGTGAACGTGTCCAGGCGGACGCGGCCGCCGGCCGCCAGGTCGGCGCACAGGGCCGGGGACTTGAGCAGCCGGGCCAGGGTCCAGGCCAGGGCTCCGGGGTCGCCGGAGGCGAAGGCCGCGCCGCTCGCGCCAGGCTCCACCAGCTCCAGGTTGGAGCGCAGGTCCGAGGCCACCACCGGCAGGCCGGTGGCCCAGGCCTCCTTGATGGCCCCGCTGGAGCCCTCGCCGTGCACCGAGGCCACCACCAGCAGGTCCGCGCCGGCCAGTTCCTCGCGGCTCTCCCGCCAGCCGGGCAGCTCCACCAGCCCGGCCAGGCCCAGGTCGGCCACCAGGCCCTCCAGCTCGCAGCGCAAGGGCCCCTCGCCCACCACCCGCGCCCGCCAGGCGGGCAGGTCCGGCATGTCCCGCAACACGGCCAGGCCGCGCAGGAACACCTCGTGCCCCTTCTGGGGGGTGAGCGCGCCCACGGCCATGATGATCCGGGGCGCATCCGGAGTCTTGGGTCGCCGCGCCGGGTACAGGGCGGGGTCGATGCCGCTGTGGGCCACGGCCAGCCGCTCCCGGGCCACGCCGCAGGCGGCCAGCACGTCGGCGGTCTCGGCGGACACCGCCAGCACCAGGTCGGCCAGGCAATACTTGAGCCGGCTCCAGCCCCGGCCCGGGGCGTAGGACACCCGGCGGGAGTGGACCAGCTTGAAGCCCCCGCCCAGGAGCCTCAGAAGCGCGCCCAGGGCCGCGGCCCGGGCGTCGTGGGTGTGCAGGACGGCGACGCGGCGCTCGCGCAGGAAGCGGCGCAGGCGCAGGAGGTTGCGGGGGTCCCATTCCCGGGACGAGGCCAGGGGCAGGACCTCAATCCCCTCGGCCGCCAGGGCCGCGGCCAGGGGCGAACCCGCCGGGCAGGCGGCCAGGGGCGTTACCCGGCCGGCCGCGCGCGGTTGCCGCGCCAGGTAGAGCACCTGGCGCTGGCCGCCGCGCATGGCCCGGCCGAGGTCGAGATGAAGCACGCTGGGCACGGCCGACCCCGGGGTCAGAAGGAAACCCCGTTCTCCTCAAGGTCCTGCATGATGAGCTGGCGCAGCCGCTTGGCCACCGGGCCGGGCCGCACGTCGTGGATGGGCTTGCCCTCGTAGCGCACCACCGGGATGCAGTCGCCGGTGGTGCCCAGGATGAGCACCTCCCGCGCCCCGTACACGTCGCCCTCGGACACCCCGCGGAAGGCCACCGGCACCTCGCCCTTGATGAGGTCGATGGCGCGCAGGAGCGTGGTGCCGGGCAGGGAATGGGTGAACTCGGGCACCACCAGGGTGCCCTTCTGGTCCACCAGGGCCACGTTCTCGGTGGCGCCCTCGGCCAGGAATCCGTGTTCGTCGTAGCAGAAGGGATAGTCGACCCCCTTCTGCACCGCCTCCATCTTCATGAGCACGTTGGGCAGGTAATTGACGCTCTTGATCTTGGCCAGCCAGCTCTGCTTGGCCGGGGTCTCGGTGCGGAAGGCGGTGACGCCCTTGGCGAAAAAGCCCTCGGGCTTGGGCGTGAAGGCGTAGGCCGCGATGTATAGGCTGGCCTGCGAGCTCTCGAAGGGGTCGATGGCGAAACCGCCCGGGCCGCGGCCCAGCAGGATGCGCAGCATGCCGTTGTCCGCGCCCCCGGCCCTGGCCACGGCGATGCTCACCTCCCTGATCACCTCCCAGGAACAGGGCGGAACCAGGGAGATGGAGGCCGCGGACTTCTTCATCCGCTCCAGGTGGGCGTCCAGCTGGTAGAGCTTGCGGCCCACCCACTTGAGGGACTCGAACACCCCGTCGCCCCGGTGCAGCAGGTGATCATCCAGGGGCAGGAGCATGAGGCGCACGTCCTTGCAGATGGCGCCCACCCGGTGCTCGTAGAAGGCCAGGACCTTCTCCGCCCCGGGCCGGGGCAGGGCCAGGAGCCGGGAGAGGTAGTCGCCGTAGGCCAGGACCGGAATGTCGGGCATGGGAAACCTCGCTGCGCAGTGGCGCTTCGCCCCGGGTACTTACCAAACGCCGGGGCGGCATGCAAAGAAAAGCCGGGACCTTGCAGCGCAAGGCCCCGGCCGGGACTCGTCGCTCGGGAGGCGGCTAGGAAACGCGCACCAGGCCGCGCTCGGCCAGGGTCTCGGCGATCTGCACCGCGTTCAGGGCCGCGCCCTTGCGCAGGTTGTCGGACACGATCCACAGGTTCAGGCCGTTCTCTATGGTGTCGTCCTCGCGGATGCGGCCAACGTACGTGTCGTCCTCGCCCGCGGCGTCGATGGGCATGGGGTAGAGCTTCTCCTTGGGATGATCCACCACCGTGACCCCCGGGGCCTTGGCCAGCAAAATGCGGGCTTCATCGGCCGTGAGTTTCGTCTCGGTCTCGATGTTCACGCTCTCGCTGTGCCCGTAGAACACCGGCACCCGCACGCAGGTGGCAGTGACCTTGATGGAGTCGTCGCCCATGATCTTCTTGGTCTCGTTGACCATCTTCATCTCTTCCTTGGTGTACCCGTTGTCCAGGAAGACATCGATCTGGGGCAGGCAGTTGAAGGCGATGCGATACGGATAGACCTTGGGCTCGATCTCGTCCACCCGGCCGTTGAACATCATCTGGACCTGGTTGGACAACTCCTCGATGGCCTTCTGCCCGGTGCCGGACACGGCCTGGTAGGTGGACACCACGATGCGCGTGATCTTCGCCGCATCGTGCAGGGGCTTCAATGCCACCACCATCTGGATGGTGGAGCAGTTGGGGTTGGCGATGATGCCCTTGTGCCAGTCCAGGTCGTGCGGGTTCACTTCCGGCACCACCAGGGGGCACTTGGGGTCCATGCGCCAGGCGCTGGAGTTGTCCACCACCACGCAGCCGGCCTTGGCCGCGGCCGGGGCGAACCGCTCCGAGGTGGAGCCGCCGGCCGAAAACAGGGCGATGTCGACCCCCGCAAAGGAATTCTCAGTCAGCTCGTCCACGGTGAGGTCGGTCCCGGCAAAGGGCACGGTAGTGCCTTTGGAGCGGGCCGAAGCCAGGGCCCGCACCTCTTTGCAAGGGAACTTGCGCTGTTCGAGAGTCTTGAGCATCTCCCGACCCACGGCGCCCGTCGCGCCGCACACCGCAACCACGAACCTCTTGGACATGACTGGTCTCCTGTAAGGGTATTCCCCGGTTTCGGGGTACGAATGCATACACCCCTCGCCCCAGGGACGCAAAGGATTTTGCGGCCCCTTCGGCGAACGGCAAAAATCGCTGGATGAACGCCTGGCGGGCCAACCCGGCCGTCTAGAAGATGCGGACCAAGGCCACTCCCGTGACGATAAGGGCGGCCCCCAGCAGGCGCAGGGGGCTGGCCTCGCGCACCGCGTAGCCGAGCAGGCCGAACTGGTCGAGCAGCAGCGAGGCCAGCATCTGGCCGGCCACGATGAGACCGAGCATGGTGGTGGCCCCCAGGCGGGGGGCCAGGATCACGGTGGCGGTCACGAAAAAGGCCCCCAGCAGGCCACCGGACCAGTGCCATAGGGAGGAGCCGGACATCCCGGCCAGGCCGGGCCAGGGAATCCGCGCAGCCAGGCAGTAGGCCGCCAGGCCCAGGGTGCCCACCGCAAAGGAGACCAGGGCGGCCAGCACCGGGTCATGCAAGGCGGTGTTCTTCAGCTCCACGTTGATGCCGGCCTGCACCGGCATGAGCGCGCCCGCGGCCAGGGCCAGGAGGATGAAGAACCACTGCATGGAACGGCCTACCGCGACAGCGCGCCCACGATCTCCAGGCAGGCGTCGGCCTTGTTCAGGGTGTAGAGGTGCACGCCGGGCGCGCCGCCGTCCAGGAGCTCCTGGGCCTGGCGCTTGGCCCAGTCCACCCCGAGCTTGCGCACCGCGTCGGCCCCGCCCTTCTTGTCCGCCTCCTCCAGGGCCAGCAGGTACTTGCCCGGGATGCTGGCCCCGCACATGCCCAGGATGCGCTTGACCGAGGTGAGGCTCATGATGGGCAGGATGCCGGGCACCACCGGCTTGTGCATGCCCAGGGCCGCCAGGCGCTCCACGAAGTCGAAGTACTCCCGGTTGTCGTAGAAGAGCTGGGTGACCACAAAGTCCGCGCCCGCGTCCAGCTTGGCCTTGAGGTGCCCGAGGTCGCAGCGGATGCTGGGGCACTCGGGATGGCCCTCGGGGTAACCGGCCACGGCGATGCCCATCTCCGGCCGCCGGGAGCGGATGAAGGCCACCAGGTCCGTGGCATGCCGGAAGCACTCGTTGTCCGGCACGAAGTTCTCGGTGCCCCGGGGCGGGTCGCCGCGCAGGGCCAGCACGTTGTCCACGCCGGCTTTCGCGAGATCGTCCAGGAACGCGCCGATCTTGGCCTCGTCCGCGCCCACGCAGGTGAGGTGGGCCAGGGGTTCCAGGCCCAACTCGGCCTTGAGCCGGCTGACGATCTCCAGGCTGTTGGACTGGGTGCCGCCGCCCGCGCCGTAGGTCACGGACACGAAGAGCGGGTCCACGGCGCGCAGGGCCTTGGCGGTCAGGAAGAAGCCCGGCCAGGCCTCCTTCTCCTTGGGCGGGAAGAACTCCATGGACACGAACTTGGGGGTCTTGGCGATGAGGTCGGCGATGCGCACGGTCTACTCCGTGGGTTGGGCGGCCAGTTCGGCCACGATCTCGGTGTCCGCGGGCAGGAAGGGCGTCCCGTCCACGTCCCCGGGCGCGAACCAGCGGATGGCGTGGCCCTCGTGGGGATGGGGGTCGCCTTCGTGCCCGGCCACCTGGAAGAAATGCAGGCGCACGGTCATGTGCTCGTAGGCGTGGGTCTTCTCGCGCCAGAGGGTCGCGCCCACCGGGGTCAGGCCCAGCTCCTCGCGCAGCTCGCGGGTGAGGGCATCTTCCAGGCTCTCGCCCGGCTCCACCTTGCCGCCTGGGAACTCCCAGAAGCCGGCCAGGGGCTTGCCCTCGGGCCGGCGCACGGCCAGGAACCTGCCGTCCTGCCAAAGGATGCCGGCGACCACTTGGATCTCAGGCGGCACGGCCGCTCCCCTTCTTCCTGCGGCGGCGCTTGGGCGCGGGCAGGTCCTCGCCCGGCTCGTGGGGGGACGGCTCGGGACCGGCCTCGGCCTCGGACTGCTGCTCCAGGCCGCTGGCCTGGGCCTGGCGGCGCATCTCCAGCACCGCGGCGCGGGCGCGGGCCACCAGGTCGTCTTCGGCGTCGGGCATCTCGTCGGGTTCAGGGCGCATGGCCGTGTCCTACCTCATCTCGGGGCAAAGCGCACCCCCACCCTACTCTGGCCTGCTCCGGCCTACTCCGCGCCCAGGGCCTGGGACTCGGCCTCCAGGGCGGACATCTCGGCCTCCAGGTCCTCCATGCGGTGGGCCAGGCGATCGCCCCGGGCCTTGGCCTCGGAGTACTGGGTGAGCAGGGCCGAGGAGCGGGTCACGTCCGCGAACACCGCGGGGTCGGCCAGCTGGGACTCGGCCTCGTCCTGGGCGGCCATGACCGTCTCCAGCTCGGCCTCCAGCTTCTCATACTCGGCCTTGAGGGGCCTCAGCTGGCGGTAGATGGCGTTGCGGCGTTCGGCCTCCTCCCGCTTCTTGCGCTTGGCGTCCTCCTTGGACAGCCCGGCCTTCAGGTCGCGCACCGGGGGGCCGACCTCGGCCCAGGCGGCCGCGGCCAGCTGGGCCTTGCGCCACTCGTCGTACTCCTCGAACCCGCCGGCGAACACCGTGAGGCCCTCGTTGTTCAGGCCCCAGACCTGCTCGGCCACCCGGGAGAGCAGCCAGCGGTCGTGCGCCACCATGAGCAGGGTGCCCTCGTAGTCCTCCAGGGCGGAGATGAGGGCCTCGCGGCTCTCCAGGTCCAGGTGGTTGGTGGGCTCGTCCAGCACCAGGAAGTTGGCCCGGGTCAGGAACATGGTGGCCAGCACCAGCCGGGTCTTTTCCCCGCCGGAAAGACTGGACACCTCGCGCTCCCAGGTGTCCTCGGACAGGAGGAACAGGCCCAGCACGCTGCGCAGCTCCTCCTCGGTGGTGTGCGGGTCCGAGAGGCGGCGGATCTCGGCCAGGACCTGCTTGTCCAGGTTCAGCCGGTCGGTGGAGTGCTGGGAGAAGTAGCCCACGTGCATGGCCGGCCCGATCTCGAAGCGGCCGCCGCGCTGCTCCTTCTCGTTCATGAGCACCTTGAGCAGGGTGGACTTGCCGCAGCCGTTGGGGCCGCACAGGGCCACCTTCATGCCCGCGTACAGGTTGAAGTCGAGCGGCTTCCACAGGGGGGTCTCGCCCCAGCCTGCGGTGAGGCCCACGGCCGAGAGCACGGTCTTGTTGCCGCGCTTGGGCTCGGGCCAGGAGAAGTTCAGGGTCCGGCGGCGCTGTTCCTTTTTGCTCTTCACGCCCTCCAGTTCCTTGGCCATCTTCTGGGCCTGCTTCTTCTTGGCCTGGGCCTGGCGGGCCTTGGTGGCCTTGGCCGAGAACCGGCGCACGAAGTCGAGCTTCTTCTCCAGCTCGTCCTGCAAACGCTTCTCCTCGCGCAGCCGCTGCTCCTCGGCCTCGGCCTGCCACTCCAGGTAGCCGGAGAAGTCGCCCTCCCGCACCACCGGGCGCAGGCCGCCCAGGTACAGGACGTGGGTGGAGACCTTGTCCAGGAAGATGCGGTCGTGGGCCACGAAGACCAGGACCCCCGGGAAGGCGAGCAGATACTGCTCCAGCCACTCCACGGCCTCCAGGTCCAGGTGGTTGGTGGGCTCGTCCAGCACCAGCAGGCTGGCCCCGCCGGTGAGGATGCGAGCCAGCTTGGCCCGCTCGCGCCAGCCACCGGAGAGCGAGCCCACCGGCTTGGCCCACTCGCCCGGGGTGAAGCCCAGGCCGGTGAGCACGGCCTTGGCCTTGTGCTCGGGGTTGTAGCCGTGCTGGTGCTCCCAGCGGGCCTGCTTCTCGCTGAGGGCGGCCAGGCGGGACTGGTCACCCGCCGCGGTGGCCGCGTCCCACTCCTTCCAGAACTCGCCCCAGGAGGGCAGGACCTCCATGACCCAGGTGAGGATGGGGGTGGCCAGGTCGCGCGGGGACAGCTCCTGGGCCGCGTAGCCCACCTGGGCGTCCTTGGGGATGACCACCTGCCCGGTGTCGGGCAGGGTCTCGCCGGCCAGCATGCGCAACAGGGTGGACTTGCCCGCGCCGTTGGGACCGGCCACGGCCAGGCGCGCGCCCGAGTTCATCTCGAACGACACGTCCTTGAACAGCTCGCGGCCGCCGTAGGCCTTGGACAGGGATTGTACGGTGAGTCTCATAGTTTTCGCCACCTCAAGCGTGGCTGGTTTAGACGGCTTCGGCCCCGCAGGGAACCCCCCCCCGGCCCCAGCTCGGAACCGGGTTGGCGGGCTACAGCGCCTCGACCACCAGGTCGCCCATCTTGGCGCAGCCCACCAGGGCCTTGCCGGGCTCGGCGATGTCGCCGGTGCGCCAGCCCGCGGTCAGCACCTTCTCCACCGCGGCCTCGATGGCCTCGGCCTCGGCGGGCAGGCTCAGGGAGTGGCGGAGCATCATGGCCGCGGACAGGATGGTGGCCAGCGGGTTGGCCTTGTCCTGGCCGGCGATGTCCGGGGCCGAGCCGTGGATGGGCTCGTACAGGCCGGGGCCGGACGCGCCCAGGGAGGCCGAGGGCAGCATGCCGATGGACCCGGTGATGACGCTGGCCTCGTCGGACAGGATGTCGCCGAACAGGTTCCCAGTCACGATCACGTCGAACTGGGCCGGGTCGCGCACCAGCTGCATGGCCGCGTTGTCCACGTACATGTGGGTGAGCTCCACGTCCGGGTATTCCCTGGCCGTGGCGATGACCACCTCGCGCCAGAGCTGGGACACGTCGAGCACGTTGGCCTTGTCCACGGAGCAGACCTTGCCCCGGCGCTTGCGCGCGGCCTCGAAGGCCACCCGGGCGATGCGCCGCACCTCGGACTCGCGGTAGACCATGGTGTTGAAGGCCGCGCGCTCGCCCTGCTCCACTTTCTCGCCTCTCGGCTCGCCGAAATAGACGCCGCCGGTCAGCTCGCGCACCACCAGGAGGTCCACACCCCTGGCCGCCACGTCGGGGCGCAGGTAGCAGGCGTGGGCCAGTTGGGGCCAGATGCGGGCAGGCCGCAGGTTGGCGAAAAGCCCCAGCTCCTTGCGGATGCCGAGCAGCCCGCGCTCGGGGCGGATGGACTTTTCAATATTGTCCCACGTGGGGCCGCCCACCGCGCCCAGGAGCACGGCGTCGGAGGCCTGGCAGGAGGCCACGGTGGCCGCGGGCAGGGGCACGCCGTCGGCGTCGATGGCCGCGCCGCCGATGCGCTGCTCGTCCAGGGCAAAGGAATGGCCGAAGGCGGCCCCGATCTTCTCCAGCACGCGCACGGCCTGGGCCACGATGTCCGGGCCGATGCCGTCGCCGGGCAGCAGGGTGATGCGGAAGTTCGCCATGGCCCTACCCCTGCGCCGCCAGGCGGGCCTTGGCGTAGCCCACCAGGCCGCCGGCCGCCAGGATCTCGGCCATGAAAGCCGGCACCGGCATGCACGCCACGGTCTCACCCGTGGTGTGGTTCACGATCTTGCCGGCCTGGGTGTCCACCTCCAGGTCGTCGCCGTCGCGCAACTTGTCCACCGCGTCGCCGACCTCCAGGAGGATGAGGCCCATGTTGAAGCCGTTGCGGTAGAAGATGCGGGCAAAGGAATGGGCCACCACCACCGGCATGCCCGCGCCCTTGAGCGCGATGGGGGCGTGCTCCCGGGAGGAGCCGCAGCCGAAGTTGGGGCCGGCCACCATGATGTCGCCGGGGGCGACCCGCTTGATCCAGCCGGGTTCCAGCCCCTCCATGCAGTTGGCGCCCAGTTCGTCCGGGTCGGTGGTCACCAGGAACCGGGCCGGGATGATGGCGTCGGTATCGATGTTCGCGCCCACCACGTGGGCTTTGCCGCGATAGGTCATGACGATGTCTCCTTGGAAACGCCGGGTGGATGATGTAACCACCCAAAAAATACTTTAGTATTTTTAAATAATTACCTTTACAGCGCCGCCGGATGGATGATGCTGCCCGCCACGGCGCTCGCCGCCGCGACCGCCGGTCCGGCCAGGTACACGAAGCTCTCCAGGGAGCCCATGCGGCCCTTGAAGTTGCGGTTGGTGGTGGCCACGCAAGCCTCGCCCTTGGCCAGGATGCCCATGTGGCCGCCCAGGCAGGGACCACAGGTGGGCGGGCCGATGACCGCGCCGGCGTCCAGGAAGATGTCGAACAGCCCCTCGGCCATGGCCTGCCGCCAGATGCGCGGGGTGGCGGGAAGGACAATGAGCCGCACGCCGCGGGCCGCCTTGCGGCCCCTCAGCACCGCCGCGGCCTCGCGCAGGTCCTCGATGCGGCCGTTGGTGCAGGAGCCGATCACCGCCTGGCGGATGGGCACCTGGCCCACCTCGGCCACCGGCTTCACGTTCTCGGGCAGGTGGGGGCAGGCCACCCGCGGGCTCATGGCCCCGGCGTCGATGGCCACCACCCGCTCGTAGGCCGCGCCCGGATCGGCAGCCACCGCCGGCGGGTTCACGCGGCCCGCGGCCCGGGCGTAGTCCAGGGTCTTTTGGTCCGCGGCGAACAGGCCCACCTTGCCGCCGGCCTCGATGGCCATGTTGGCCATGGTCATGCGGGCCTCCACGGACAGGGCGTCCACGGTGGAGCCGGCGAACTCCAGGGCCTTGTACAGGGCTCCGGCCACCCCGATGCGGCCGATGACCTCCAGGATCAGGTCCTTGCCGCCCACGTACTCGGGCAGCTCGCCGTCGATCTGCACCTTGATGGTGGGGGGCACCTTGAACCAGGTCTCGCCCAGGGCCATGGCCGCGGCCACGTCGGTGGAGCCCATGCCCGTGGCGAAGGCCGAGAGGCCCCCGTAGGTGCAGGTGTGGGAGTCCGCGCCCACCACCACGTCGCCGGGACCCACCAGGCCCAGCTCGGGCAACAGCGCATGCTCCACCCCGGCGTCGCCGCCCTCGAAGTAGTGGGTCACGCCCATGGCCTCGGCAAACTCCCGCACCACCCGGACCTGCTCGGCGCTCTCGATGTCCTTGTTGGGGGTGAAGTGGTCGCAGACCAGGGCCACCTTGTCCGTATCGAAGACCTTGGTCGCGCCCATGGCCGCGAAGCTCTTGATGGACAGGGGCGCGGTGATGTCGTTGGCCAGGACCAGGTCCACCTGGCAGCGCACGATCTGGCCCGGGCCTTTCACCGGCTCCGGGCTGTGCGCCTGCAGGATCTTTTCCGCTACAGTGTGGGGCATGACGGGGAGTCCTCCTGCTTCTTGGCCAGGCGGTTCAGGGCGTTCAAATAGGCCTTGGCGCTGGCCACGATGATGTCCTCGTGGGCCCCGCGGCCCACCGAGGTCGAGTCGTTGTCCTTGATCTTCACGGTCACCTCGCCCTGGGCGTCGGTGCCGCCGGTGATGGCCGAGATGAGGAACTCCAACAGCTGCGGCTTGCGGCCGATGATGTCGGAGATGGCGTTGAACACCGCGTCCACCGGGCCGACCCCGAACTGGGCCTGCTTGCGCTCCGCGCCGTCCACGTCCATCACCACCTCCGCGGTGGGCGGGATGTTGATGTTGCCGGACTGGATGGACACGTACTTGAGCGCGTACTTGTCCGGGATGCGGAAGACCTCCTCCAGCACGATGGCCTCCACGTCCTCGTCGTAGATCTTCTGCTTCTTGTCGGCCAGGGTCTTCACCGTCTCGGCCACCTTGCCCACCTGCTCGTCGGTGAGCTTGTAGCCCAGCTCGGCCACCTTGTTGCCCACCGCGGCGCGGCCCGAGTGCTTGCCCAGCACCAGGTCGGTGCCGGAGCGGCCGATGCTCTGCGGGGTCATGATCTCGTAGGTGCGGCGGTCCTTGAGCATGCCCGCCTGGTGGATGCCCGACTCGTGGGCAAAGGCGTTGGTGCCGGTGATGGCCTTGTAGGGCGGGATTGGCTGGCCGATGATGCGGGAGAGCAGCCGGCAGGTGGGGTACAACTGCTCGGTCTTCACCCCGCAGGTGAGCTCGTAGTAGGGCTGGCGGGTGTGCAGGGCCATGACCACCTCTTCCAGGGCGGCGTTGCCCGCGCGCTCGCCGATGCCGGAGACCGTGACCTCGCACTGCCGCGCCCCGGCCTTCAACGCGGCCAGGGTGTTGGCCACGCCCAGGCCCAGGTCGTTGTGGCAGTGCACCGCGAACACGGCCTTCTTGGCGTTGGGCACGGTGGCCAGGAGGTACTCGATGAGTTCGGCGAACTCCGCGGGCTGGGCATAGCCCACCGTGTCCGGGATGTTCACCGTGCTGGCCCCGGCATCGATGACCAGCGCGCAGAGCCGGGCCAGGAACTCGCGATCCGAGCGCGAGGCGTCCTCGGCCGAGAACTCCACGTTCCTGGTGTAGCCGGCCGCGCGCTTCACCGCGGCCTCGGCCATCTGGAGCACTTCCTCGGGTTTCTTGCGGAGCTTGAACTCCATGTGCAGGGGCGAGGAGGCCAGGAAGGTATGGATGCGGGGGTTCTTGGCCCCCTTGACGGCGTCCCAGGCGCGGTCGATGTCCGCGGGCATGGCCCGGCACAGGCCGGCCACCTGGACCTCGCCCACGGCGCAGGCGATGGCCGCGACGGCCTCGAAGTCGCCCTGGCTGGCGGCCGGGAAGCCGGCCTCGATGATGTCCACGCCCAGGGTCTCCAGCTGGCGGGCCAGGCGGACCTTCTCCCGCTGGTTCATGGTGGCGCCCGGCGACTGCTCGCCGTCCCGCAGGGTGGTGTCGAAGATGTATACTCGGTCGGACATGGCGTTCTCCTCCGTTGTCCGTTCACACTGTCGTGCTATTGCGCATTTTCCGGCGGGCCGCAAAGGGTATTCCCGGTGCCGGAGGCCCGAAACGTGGCGGTAGTCCCGCCGCAAAGAGGGGGGGTGGTGTTACGAGTGCTCCGTGGAGCCTCGTAGCAGCGCGGGCCGGCGCAGAAGCACGGCGTAGGTGTACGCCGGGCCGGAGAGCACGTAGCCGAGGAGAATCAGGAAACCCAGCAGCTTGGGCTGGGAGGCCACCAGCACGAAGAGCAGGATGGCGGTGACCATGGCGCTGAAGGGATGCGCCTTGACGAAGCCGTATTCCTTGAAGGAGGCGTAGCGCACCCGGCTGACCATGAGGATGGACAGGCCGTAGGCCATGACCAGGCAGCCCATGGAGAGCACGCGCCCCTGCCAGCCCTCGGGCAGGAAGGGGGCGAAGAACACCAGGCAGGCCATGGTGCAGGCCTGGGCCGGGATGGGCAGGCCCACGAAGAACTTCTTGGAGTCGGAGCGGGCGGACTGCACGTTGAACCGGGCCAGGCGCAGGGCCCCGCACACGATGAGCAGGAAGGCGGCCATGAGGCCCAACCTCCCGTATTCGTTGAGCTTCCAGAGGTAGGCCATGACCGCGGGGGTCACCCCGAAGGCCACCAGGTCGGCCAGGGAGTCGTACTGCACCCCGAACTCGGAGGTGGTGCGGGTGAGCCGGGCCACCTTGCCGTCCAGGCCGTCGCACACCGCGCTGACCAGGATGGCCAGGGCGCAGTCCTCGAAGCGGCCCTGCATAGCCCACATGATGCCCAAAAACCCCGAGAACAAGCTCGCGGTGGTGAGCATGTTGGGGAGGATGTACACTCCCTTGTGGAAGGGCCGAGGACTTTCTTCGGTCATGATCTCGCCTGGAAACCGGTGCTATGCGTGGGGGGCTGCCTCGCGGCAGCGGGCCAGGACGGTCTGGCCGGCCAGGGTCTTTCGCCCCACGGAAACTTCGGAACTATAGTCGTCGGGAAGGTAGACGTCAACCCGCGACCCGAAGCGGATCATGCCGAAGCGCTGGCCCCGCGCCAGGTCGTCGCCCACCTCGGCCCAGGGCACGATGCGCCGGGCGATGAGGCCGGCGATCTGCACCACGGTCCAGTGCCCCCCGTCCTCGGCGGTGAGGGACATGGCCAGGCGCTCGTTGTGCTCCGAGGCCTTGTCCAGGGAGGCGTTCAGGAACTTGCCAGGGTGGTAGGCCAGGTCGCGCACCGTGCCGGCCACCGGGGCGCGGTTCACGTGCACGTTGAAGACGTTCATGAAGATGCACACCCGCAGCCGCTCCACCCCGTCGAAGGGGTCGCGGGCGCGGCCGATGGACACCACCCGGCCGTCGGCCGGGGCCACGGCCAGGCCCGGGCCGTGCGGCACCACCCGTTCCGGGTCCCGGAAGAAGTTCACCACCAGGCAGGTGATGACGAAGGCGGCCAGGGCCGACCAGAAGCAGCCCAGCAGGGCCAGGGCCACGGTGAGCAGCCCGGCCAGGAAGGTGGCGGGCAGGCCCTCGGGGCAGAAGGACGCGGACGGCTTACGCATGGAGATTCTCCAGGCCGGGGCAGGCATCGGCCAGGGCGGCGGCGAGCCCGTCCCTGTCCACGTAGAGGTGGGCGCGCAGGCCCTTGGCCCGCGCCCGCTCCACGTTCCCCGGGTTGTCGTCGATGAAGAGCGCCCGGCCGGGCGCAATGCCCAACCGCCCGGCCAGTTCGCTGAACACGACGGCCTCGCGCTTGGACTTGCCGGAGTGGAAGCTGTTCACCACCAGGTCGAAGTGGTGGAAGAAGCGGTCCCGGGCCTCCAGCTCGTCCAGCCAGTTGGTCTGGTCCGAGAGCACGGCCAGGGTGAGGCCGGAGGCGGCCAGCCGGTCCAGGAGCGACGGCATCCAGGGCCGCAGGGTGAAGCGGGAGATGATCTCCTGGCGCAGGGCCGCGGGGTCGCCGGAGATGCCGGTGCGGCGGAAGAAGTCGGCCCAGAACGCGGCCTCGTCCGCCCGGCCCACCACCCAGCCGGTGCCCCAGGCCGCGTCCGCGGCCGCGTCCAGCACAGCCTCCGGGTCCAGGCCCCGGGCCCGGGCGATGGCGTGCATGCCCTCCCGGAACCCCTCCTCGGCCAGCACCCCGCCGTAGTCGAAGATGGCCGCGTCGATGCCGCACCCCGCCCGCTCACGCACCGGCCTTGCCCTCCACGATGAGGTTGGGCAACTCGTCGGTGTCGTCGGCCTTGCGCGGGAAGACCTCGGCCACCAGTGCGCCGCAGCGCTCCACCGCCGCGCACAGGGCCTCGGCCCGCCTGCCTGCCCGGATGCCGGCTGCCAGGTCCCCGGCCACCTGGTCCCAGGTCTCCTGCGGGACCTTGGCCGCGATGCCCGCGTCGGCCAGGATGCGCACCCGGCGCTCATACACCGAGACGAAGACGAGGATGCCGGTGCGGTCCCGGGTGGCGAACAGTTCGTGCTCCAGGAAGGCCAGGTGCGCGGCCTCGTCCACCTCCAGGGCCATCTCGTGTTTGGAGAGAAACGGCGTGCGCAGCACGGGCAGGGAGTGGTTGAGCACCTGGCCCGCGAACAGCCCGAAGCCGAACAGGGCCACGAACTCCCAGTGGGCCAGCTCCAGGAAGAAGCCCGCGCCCACGGCCAGGAGCAGGCCGCAGGCCACGGCCGCGACCAGGGCCGCCCGGGCGTAGCCCGAGGAGGACGGCGCGATGAGCGGCACGATCTCCGCC
>JAEXTU010000157.1 GCA_023453335.1 Pseudomonadota bacterium
CACGGTGGCGTTCATCTCCTCCATGGCCGTGGCGGTCTCGCTGGAGCGGCGGGCCTGGTCCTCGGCCCCGCGGCTGGACTCGTCGATCTGGGCGGACAGCTCCTCGGAGGCCGAGGTCACCACCTCCACCACGCCCTCCAGCTTGTCGGCCGCGGCCAGCATGCCCTCGCGCCGGGCGGCCATGGCCCGCTCCTTGGCCTCCTCGGCCACCAGGGTGGCCTGGCGGGCGCGCTCGGCCTCCTCGCCCGCGGTCTTCACCGCGGCCTCGGCCTCGCCGATCTTCTCCTTGAGCCGGCCCACCATGGTGTAGATGCTCTCCTTGAGCTTGAGCATCTCGCCGTAGAATGTCCCGCTGATGTCCGCGTCCAGCTTGCACTGCTCGGCCACGCACACCGCGTAGTCCACCAGGGTGGCCACCGGCCGGGATACGCTGCGGGCGATGATCAGGGTCAGGATGAGGGACACCGCCATGACCACCGCGGAGAGCACCACCACGAACCAGCGCATCTTGGCCAGTTCGGCGTACACGTCGTCGATGTAGATGCCGGTGCCGATGATCCAGCCCCAGGGCTTGAAGAGGCGGACGTAGGACTCCTTGGGATAGAGCTCCTTGGTCACGCCCCCGCCCGACACGGGCTTGGGCCAGGCATAGGACACGTAGCCCTCGCCCGTGCCCTGGGACACCTCAACCGCGGCCTGGAACAGGTTCTTGTCCTTGACCGGCTCGTTCTCGCCGCTCCGGCCCCGCACCAGGTTGAAGGCCTTGTCGAACTTGGAGTCGCTGAGCTCCTTGCCGTCCAGGGCCGGCACCGTGGGGTGCATGACCATCTTGGGGTAGGGCAGGCCGGTGTCGTTGATCCAGAAATAGTCGCCGTTGCCGTAGCGCATGTTCTTGATGCGCTCCATGGCGCGCTTCTGGGCCTCGGCCAGCGGGAACTCGCCCGCGTCCACCCGCTTCTGGTATTCGGTTGCCAGGTTGTAGGTGGTGTCCACCAGGTTGGAGAGGAAGGCGCGCTTCTGTTCGATGAGCGTCCTCTCCACCTTGGGCAGGAAGACCCCGAAGGTGCCGGCCAGGAACAGGCCGACCACCAGCAGGGCGATGCAAATGATCTTGGTGAGTACGGTGACGTGCAGCAGGCGCTTAACCATGGGCGCATCCTCCTGTTGCAGCAGCCGTCGCGGCCTCCAGGGGCCGACGCGGCCAAACCTAGCCCCCCATGCTAATTGAATATATAAATAATAAACAAGATGTCAATCGGTATTTGTAAATGCCGCCAGCAATTGGAATACCCATCACTAGATGATGATGTGAGGTTTGTTATTTATTGTTGTATTCAGTCATTCTTGCTCCATACTCTCCTTGGAGCATAATGCGTTCCATCGGCCAACCGTGTCGCCGCCTCCCCCCGGCCTGGCCCGCGGCCCTCTCCACCTTTTTCCCTTGCCAAGCATCCCCGGATGGGCTAGAAGCGACTTCCCCAACGCGCCGGGGTAGCTCAGTTGGTAGAGCAGGGGACTGAAAATCCCCGTGTCGGGAGTTCAACTCTCTCCCCCGGCACCATGGTGAATCAGGCCTCCGCGAGGAATTGCGGAGGCCTTTTTCATTTGGAGAGGCCACCTGTAAACTCCCTGTAACCTCTCCCGCTAACTGACAATGACCTGCATCCGCTCCAGGATTATCGGGACCCGCTGCTGGTTTGCTGCGTCACCAGGAAGATGCCCAGGCAAGGCGTCGAGAAAGTCACGGTCCGCAAGCAGCTTGCCCAGCTCAATAGCCAGGTAGGCCCGGATGTCGCCCTTGGCCTTCCGGACCTCCTCGACGATCTCCGGCTTCCCGTCCAGGACGGCGACAATGTCCTCCATGTCCTGGCTCAGCATGAAGTCGCTCTTGCCTCGTCCCTGGAAGGCCTCCAGCTTGATCCCGAGGAAGTAGGCCGGAGTCACGAGCCGCAGCTTGACCCCGGAGACGGTCAGCTCCTGGGCATTGCGGACCGCCTCGGCATACCAGCGGTTGGCGAAGCCGAGGATTTTCTCGTCAGTGGGCATGACGTCGAGGATGATGGAGCCGTGCCTCCAGCGGCAGATCACCTTGTCCTCCATGGACTCCATGAACCCCTTCCCCCGCAATCGCTCTTGCAGTCGGTAGTACTCGGCCAAAGAGGCGACCTCGACGATCACGTCTATGTCCAGGGTCGGGCGGACCGCAGGCACGGTCGGATCGGTGATCAGCAGGCCGACGGCAGCGCCTCCGGTGAAGACCACCTCCTCGGCCAGGTCGCCCAGGAGTTCCGCCGCCTCGATGACCCGCTCGACGGCCTGGAATCTATGCCGACGCATGGCTCAGCATGTCCCGCAGAAGGCCTTCCGCAAGTCGCTGTTCCCGGGCTCGGCCGATCCGGATCGCATCGAGCAGGCCCAAGGCCGCATACAGGGCGTGGTCCTTCAAGGCGATCTCCGGAACCGACTTGTAGAGCGGGGACAGCTCAATGCCCCGGTGTTCGCCCTTGGGATGCGGCCAGACGTAGACCTCGCCCTCGTCCTGGACCAACTGACCTTGCAGGGACGGCGAAGCCCAGGCCGTGGGGACGCCCCGGGTGGCGCTGCCCAGGTCCGGCGGGAAGGCGTACTTGACCCCGTGGATCAGAAACTCCTCCAGGGCCTTGCGCCGGGGCTGCCGCTGGTTCGGGTCGTACAGCCGGGCCCGGGTTGCCCTCTGCACGGCGCTGTGGGCCATGGACGGGCTCATGCCCAGTTCGTGGGCCATGCTGTTGAAGGTCCACTCCGGCCGGACTGAAACCGCCAGCTTGACCATGACGAGTATGTCTTGCGGGAGGAGGTTCATGGGTATTCCATATTCTAGAATCTAGAATACAGCAAGAAAAAAGTGGCATTGCCTCTCCCCCGCCTTGCCGGTACCCTGGCCCGCATGCGCTGAAAAAGGACACCCCCATGCCGCAGTTCACGGGATTCACGGCCGAGGGCCTGGCGTTTCTGGACAGGCTGCGCGTGTTGCAGGAAAAGGGCGACTTCGGCGCCGCGCGGGAGTGGTACACCCGCCACAAGGCGGTGCACGAGCGGGAGCTCAAGCTCCCCCTGGGCCTCTTGGTGGAGGACCTGGCCGCCCGGTGCCAGGCCGCGGGCCTGCCCCTGCGCGGGGACCGCAAGGCCTCCCTCTTCCGCATCCACCGCGACGTGCGCTTCTCGGCCGACAAGAGCCCCTACAAGACCCACTCCGGCGCGGTGCTCTCCCGGGACGGCTCCACCAAGTCGCCCGGGGTGTTCTACATCCACATCGACCCCACCGGCTGCCTGTGGGCCGCGGGGTTCCACATGCCCGACCCCAAGCAACTGGCCAAGCTGCGCGCGAGAATCCGCGACGAGCCCGCGGCCTTCCGCAAGCTGGCCAGGCACCTGAAAGGAATGGGCCTCGCCCTGGGCGCGCACGAGGAGCTCAAGCGCCTGCCCCGCGGCTTCGAAGACGTGACCGCCCCGGACCTGGTCGCGGCGGTCAGGCTCAAGGGCTGCACGGTCTACGCCCCGCTCACGGACCAGGAGGTCATGACCCCCGACCTGGTGGACCGGCTGGCCGGCCTGGCCACGCAAATCATGCCCCTGCTGGACTTCGGCTGGGAGGCGCTGGACCGCGAGGACTGAAGCGGGAGCGACCCAAAAATGCAAA
>JAEXTU010000168.1 GCA_023453335.1 Pseudomonadota bacterium
CACGGTGGCCATCACCGCCATCCAGGCCCAGCACACCGTGGCGGCCCGGGAGCGGGCCGCGGCCCTGGCCGAGTCCGCCCCGCCGGACGGCCCCCTGCCGGGCTCGCTGGCCGCGGCCCGCGGCGAAGCCAAGCCGGAGGTGCGGCCGTGAACGTGCTGGTGCTCAACTCCGGAAGCTCGTCCCTCAAGTACAAGCTCTTCGCCATGAGTGAGGGCGAGGAGCCCACGGTCCTAGCCGCGGGCGTGGCCGAGCGCATCGGCGAGGCCGCCAGCCGCCTGGCCCACACCACGGACCCGGGCGGCGAGAACGAGGCCAAGGTCGTGTGCGAGGAGCCCCTGGCCGACCACGCCGCGGCCCTGCACCAGGCCATGGCCCTGTTGTCCGCGGCCGGCCTGGACGACATCCAGGCCGTGGGGCACCGGGTGGTGCACGGTGGCGAGACCTTTTCCCGGCCGGTCCAGGTGGACGGCGGGGTGCTCGCCGCCATCCGCGCGGTGGAGCCCCTGGCCCCCCTGCACAACCCGGCCAACCGCACCGGCATCGAGGCTTCGCTTGCACTCTTCCCGGGCGCGCCCCAGGTGGCGGTGTTCGACACCGCGTTCTTCGCGGGCATGGCCAAGGAGTCTTACCTGTACCCCTTGCCCTACGGGCTCTACTCGGAGCTGGGCCTGCGCAAGTACGGGTTCCACGGCACCTCGCACCGCTTCGTGTCCCGGGCCGCGGCCCTCATGCTGAACATGCGGCCCGAGGACGCCTCGGTCATCACCGTGCACCTGGGCAACGGGTGCAGCATGGCCGCGGTGCGCCAGGGCCGCGCCGTGGACACCACCCTGGGCCTCACCCCCATGGCCGGGCTCATGATGGGCACCCGCTGCGGGGACATCGACCCGGCCATCCCGGCCTTCATCGCCCGGTCCAAGGGACTGGACGTGGCCGCGGTGGACCGGCTCCTCAACAGCGAGAGCGGGCTCAAGGGGGTGTGTGGGGTCAACGACATGCGCGACGTGCACGCCCTGCGCGAGAAGGGCGACGAGCGCGCTGAGTTGGCCCTGGACATGTTCGCCTACCGGGTCAAGCGCTTCATCGGCGCGTATCTGGCCGTGGTGGGTCCCTGCCAGGCGGTGGCCTTCACCGCGGGCATCGGGGAGAACGACCCCGAGGTGCGCGCGCGCTGCGTGTCCGGCCTGGAGCACCTGGGCCTGGTCCTGGACAAGGCCCGCAACCAGAGCACCGTGCGCGGCAAGGCCGGGGACATCTCGGCCCCGGGCAGCCTGGTGCGCATCCTGGTGGTGCCCACCAACGAGGAATTGGAGATTGCCCGCCAGACCATCGAGGTGGTCGGCTTCGTCGAGACGGAATCATTGCGCGGCGCCGGCAAGCAGCCGGGGCCGCGCGAGGAGCCTGGTCGGACGCTGGGGAGGACGTCCGGACAGGCCGCCCCGACAGCCGCTTCCTAACGCCCCACCTACACACCCGCATCCTCCCCACTGGGCTTTCCGGCCCAAACCAAACGAAGCCCGCCGTCCTGGCGGGCTTCGTCCGTTCTGGGGCACACATATCGGCCCGCCCGGCTGGTGGAGACATGGCAAGCTCCTGGCCGGACGGGCCGTGGTGTCGCGCCGGGGCCGTCAGGGCCAGCGGTTCACTGCCGCCTGGGATGGCAGACCAGTTCGTTGCCCTGGCTGGCCTGCACGCACTGGCCAGTGGCCTGTCCGCCCTGCGGGCCGGCGAAGCTGCACTCGTCGCCCGCCGCCTTGCCGGAACAGGCCTCGGCCAGGGCGGCCAGGGCCAGGCAGAGCGCCGGGGTCAGGAAATAGAATCGCATGGTCACCTCCGGGCGCGGTTGCGCCTGCCAGGGAATTCCCCCGCAACCCTCCCCGTGTTACATCGCGGAAAATATTTCTCCGTGTGTAACCAACCCGGGGAACGGGCCGAATATCCACACAGGCGGAGGGCGGGGCGGGCCGGCGACCGGCGCGGCAGCCGAAAACTCCCTCCTGAGAAACGGCCGCAGCGGCCGGAGCCCGGCATGGCCGGGGCCGGCTGGCCCGAACCCGATCCGCCGCGAGAGTCCAGAGGACGAAGGGGCTGCCCAGCGCATGCCGACCTATGAGAGCGATGCCCAGGCGCTGGACGCCATCCGCGCCGGCAACGTGCATGCCTTCCGGCACTTCATCGCCGCCTACAAGGGGGCGGTGGAGCGCATGGTGGCCCGGCACGTGCCGCGGGGCGCGGTCCCGGACGTGGCCCAGGAGGCCTTCATTCGGGCCTACAACTCCCTGGGCGGGTACGACCCGGCGCGGCCCTTTGCCAACTGGATGTCCACCGTGGCCCTGCGCGCCTGCTACGACCACCTGCGCAGCGTGTACGCCAGCCGGGAGCGGACCTTCAGCGAACTGGCCCCGGAGGGGGCCGAGTGGCTGGACGCCGCGGTGGACCGGGCCTCCCTGGAGGCCGACACCCGGGACCGGGAAAAGGCGGCCGCGGGCCAGGCCCTGGCCTGGGCCCTGGAGCGGTTGCCGCCCCTGGAGCGCATGGTGCTCACCCTCACCGCCCTGGAAGGGCGTTCGGTGGAGGAGGCCGCGGCCATGCTGGAGATGAGCGCAGTGAACGTGCGGGTCCGCGCGCACCGCGCCCGCAGGAAGCTTAAGGACCTGCTGGAAAAGGAGACGGGCAGATGACCGGAAAGACTCTCGACAGGCTGCTGGAACGCTGGCGCGCCCTCTGGACGGACCTTCCCGCCCCCTCCCTGCTCGACTCGGCCTGGGAGGACCAGGTCATGGCCGCGGTGCTGGCCCTGCGCCGGACCCCGGCCCGGACCGGGCTCCTGGACCGGCTGGAGGACCTGGCCTGGGCGGCCTGGACCGCCGGGGCCACGGCCGCAGGGCTGGGTCTGCTGGCCGCCCTGCGCCTGCCCCTGGTGGGCATGGCCCTGGACCGGCTTTCCATCCTGCGCACTTTCTATTCCTTCAGCCCGCTGTTCTAGGAGACACGGCCATGAAGAACGCCAAGGGCGTCCTCATCCTGCTCACTGTCCTGCTCGCCGGGGCCCTGCTCGGGGCCTCGGGTGCGGTCTTTTACTATGAGCACCAGTTCAAGGCCCAGGTGGGCATGCGGCCCCCCCATCTGCACAGCCCGCAGGAAAAGGCCGAACGCCTGGCCCGCATCCTGGGCCTGAACCAGGACCAGGAGGAGAAGGCCCTGGCCATCATCACCCGGCACGAGGCCGAAGTGGACGAACTGCACGCCAAGGGCAAGGCCGCCCTGGACAAGGTGCTGGACAAGGTGAGCCAGGAGCTTTCCCCCATCCTCACCCCGGAACAGAACACCAAGCTGGAGGCGTTCGTGCGCGACATCAAGGCGCGGCGCTTCCCGCCCCGGCCGGATGATCCGGACCGCGGCCCCGGGCATGGCCCTGGCCCCGGTTCCGAACCCCGGTCCTGAACGAGGCGCCGCCCCCATGAAGAAATGGCTTCTCATCCTCGGTCTGGTCCTGGCCGCGGCCGCCGCGGCCCTGGCCCTGCGCCGGCCCGGCCCCGACCCGGCCGCCACCTACGCCACCGCCGCCCCCGCCCGGGGGAACATGGTGGCCCAGGTCACCTGCACCGGCACCCTGGCCCCGGTGGTCACCGTGGACGTGGGCACCCAGGTTTCGGGCACCATCCTGGAGCTCTTCGCGGACTACAACTCCCGGGTGGCCGCTGGCCAGACCATCGCCCGCATCGACCCCGCCCTGTTCCAGGCCAAGGTGGCCCAGACCCGGGGCGCGTACGTGCAAGCCAAGGCCAACCTGGACAAGGCCCGGGTGACCCTGGCCGACGCCGAGCGCACGCTCTCCCGCAACCGCAGCCTCATCGCCGACGGCACCATCGCCCAGGGCGACCTGGACACGGTGCAGACCGCCCGGGACACCGCCCAGGCCGGGGTCACCGCGGCCCAGGGCGTGCTGGAGCAGACCCGTGGCGCGTTCCAGGAGGCCGAGGTCAACCTGGCCAACACCGTGATCCGCTCCCCGGTGAACGGCACGGTCATCAACCGCAAGGTGAGCGTGGGCCAGACCGTGGCCGCCTCCCTGCAGACCCCCACCCTGTTCTCCATCGCCCAGGACCTCACCCGCATGGAGATCGACGCCAGCGTGGACGAGTCGGACATCGGCAGCGTCAAGGAGGGCCAGAGGGCCAGCTTCACCGTGGACGCCTACCCGGACAGGACCTTCGCCGGCACCGTGACCCAGGTGCGCAACGCCGCGGTCACCGTGTCCAACGTGGTCACCTACGTGGCGGTGGTGGCGGTGGACAACTCCGGCCTGCTGCTCAAGCCGGGCATGACCGCCAACGTGGCCTTCGAGGTGGCCCGGCGGGAGGGCGCGCTCAAGGTGCCGGCCGCGGCCCTGCGCTTCCGCCCGGCCAAGGACGGGGCCAGGGCCGACAAGGCCCCGGCCGGCAGCCGGGTCTACGTGCTGGGGGACAACGGGACCCTCAGGCCGGTGGAGGTGACCACCGGCATCAGCAGCGGCCAGGACATCGAGATCACCTCGGGCAACCTGGGCGAGAACGACCGGGTGGTGCTGCGCGAGGCCGAGGCCGCCGGCAAGAAGACCGGCGGCTCCCAGCGACCGCCCTTCGGGTTCTAGCCATGGGAGAGGTATTGCGCCTGGCCGAGGTCACCAAGACCTACCACCTGGGCGAGCAGGACGTGCACGCCCTGCGCGGGGTGTCCTTTGCGGTGGCCGCGGGCGAGTACGTGGCCATCATGGGGGCCTCGGGCAGCGGCAAGTCCACCTGCATGCACATCCTGGGCTGCCTGGACCGTCCCACCGCGGGCTCCTACACCCTGGACGGCCGCCGGGTGGACGGCCTGTCCAAGGACGAACTGGCCGCGGTGCGCAACCGGCGCATCGGGTTCGTGTTCCAGGGGTTCAACCTCCTGGCCCGCACCTCGGCCCTGGAGAACGTGGAGCTGCCCCTCATCTATAGCCGCACCCCCAAGACCGAGCGCCGCCGGCGCGCCCTGGAGGCCCTGGAGCGGGTGGGCCTGGCCGACCGGGCCGGGCACACCAGCACCCAGCTCTCCGGCGGCCAGCAGCAGCGGGTGGCCATCGCCCGCGCCCTGGTCAACGCCCCGGCCATGATCCTGGCCGACGAGCCCACCGGCAACCTGGACACCGCCACCAGCACCGAGATCATGGACATCTTCACCCGCCTGAACGCCGCGGGCGCCACCGTGGTCATGGTCACCCACGAGCCGGACATCGCGGCCTTTGCCTCGCGCCGGCTCACCTTCCGGGACGGCCGGCTGGTGGCGGACAGCGCCGCGCCCGACGCCGCGCCCGGGGAGCCAGGGGAGTAGCCCGCCATGGAGATCGCCCTGCCCGCCACCATCGCCCTGCGCGCCCTGCGGGTGAACAAGTCCCGCTCCTTCCTGACCATGCTGGGCATCATCATCGGCATCGCCGCGGTCATCGTCATGGTGGCCGTGGGCACCGGGGCCTCCCGTCGCATCGCGGACCAGATCGCCAGCATGGGCTCCAACCTGCTCATCGCCCTGCCCGGGTCCACCACCTCGGGCGGCATCCGGGGCGGGTTCGGGTCCCTGCCCTCGCTCACCTTCGACGACGTGGCCGCCATCCGCAGCGAGTGCCCGGCCGTGGCCCTGGCCGCGCCCGAGCAGCGGGGCACGGCCCAGGCCATCGCCGGCAACGCCAACTGGTCCACCGTGGTGTACGGCACCACCACCGAGCTGTTCGGCATCCGGGAGTGGACCCTGGCCCAGGGCCGGCTGTTCAGCCCCACCGAGTCCGAGGGCCTGGCCAAGGTCTGCGTGCTGGGCCAGACCGTGGCCGACGAGCTGTTCGGGGGCCTGGACCCGGTGGGCTCCACCATCCGCCTGAACAGCATCCCCTTCTCGGTGGTGGGGCTCTTGGCCCCCAAGGGCCGCAACGCCATGGGCCAGGACCAGGACGACGTGATCTTCGTGCCCATCCGCGCGGCCCAGACCAAGCTTTTCGGCTCCCCCCTGCCCGGCACTGTGGGGGTCATCCTGCTCAAGGCCCGCTCCGACGCGGAGATGGACCTGGCCCAGCGCCAGGTGGAGTCCCTGCTCGACCAGCGCCACCGCGTCGGCCCGGCCAAGGAGCGGGACTACTCCCTGCGCAACCTCACCGAGATCATGAGCACCGCTCAGGAGTCCTCGCGGACCATGGCGCTGCTGCTGGGCGCGGTGGCCTCGGTGTCCCTGGTGGTGGGCGGCATCGGCATCATGAACATCATGCTGGTGTCGGTGACCGAGCGCACCCGGGAGATCGGCATCCGCATCTCCATCGGCGCGCGGCAGCGCGACATCCTGCTCCAGTTCCTGGCCGAGGCGGTGCTGCTCACCTTTGCCGGCGGGGTGCTGGGCGTGGCCCTGGGCGCGGCCGGGGCGCTCACGGTCAACAAGCTGCTGGGCTGGAGCGCGGTGATCTCGCCCCAGGCGGTGGTCCTGGCCGTGGCCTTCTCCGGCGCGGTGGGGGTGTTCTTCGGCTTCTACCCCGCGCGCAAGGCCGCCAACCTGGACCCCATCGACGCCCTGCGCCGGGAGTAGGGGCCTAGTTCCCCCGGCCCGCGGGCGCGGGGGGGGCGCCCCCGGCCGCCCCCCCCCCGCCCCCCCCCCCGC